>CAMCQW010000035.1 GCA_945877045.1 Chryseobacterium gleum | reverse complement strand
CTTCGATTCGCTTAAAATTTTCCTCTGATGCTATAATAGTGAGGAATAAATTTCTTTTTTCATTGGTTTGACCGTATGGATCAATTCTTACTTGTTTAGGAAAAGCACTTTGGAGTTTTTCAAAGTAGTTGACTACTCTATCATGTCGTGTGAATTGCGTACCAATTTTATATCCTAGTATATTTTCAGGGGAGAAGGACGTTTGTGAATTCGCCTCCAAAAGAAGCAATGTAAAAAGAAAGCAGAAGATTGGTTTCATAAGATGAATTAAGCTCCAAAGCTACTGAATTTTGATTTAGGATAAAAGGGCTCTGAAGCGTTAAAATAGTTAAATCAAACCTTTTGTTCTTAGTAAATCATCGAGTGATTCAATGTCGCTATAAAGGACTTCGCGAGCTTTGCTACCTTGAAATGCACCGATAATACCCATTCCTTCCAATTGATCAACAATTCGTCCAGCCCGATTATAGCCTAATTTTAGTTTACGTTGAAGTAAACTGGCGGATCCTTGTTGGTTAATTACTACAATCCGAGCAGATTCCACGAACATGGCATCAATTTCATTCATGTCTAAGTCGGCGCTTCCCTCAGCACCATCGGGAATATATTCAGGTAAAATTAATGCTTCAGGGTAGGCACGTTGTCCCCCAATAAAATTACAAATACTTTCAACTTCTGGTGTGTCAACAAAGCCACATTGTAATCTAATCATGTCTGATCCGTTCATTATTAGCATATCACCTCGTCCTATGAGTTGATCGGCTCCGGAAGAATCTAATATGGTTCTTGAATCTATCTTTGAAAGCACTCTAAAGGCTATTCTCGCTGGGAAATTAGCTTTTATCATTCCGGTAATTACGTTTACCGAAGGCCTTTGTGTTGCGACAATTAAGTGAATTCCAATAGCCCTTGCTAATTGCGCAATTCTTGCAATCGGATGTTCGACTTCTTTGCCTGCTGTCATGATTAAGTCAGCAAATTCATCTATTACCACCACGATATAGGGAAGGTAACGATGTCCTTTTTCTGGATTTAAGCGACGTTCAATAAATTTGGTATTGTATTCTTTAATTGTTCGTACCTCTGCTATTTTAAGAAGCTCGTATCGATCATCCATTTCAATACAGAGCGAGTTTAGGGTATGAACAACCTTTGAGGTATCCGTAATGATGGCATCTTCATTTCCAGGAAGTTTGGCTAAATAATGTCGTTCTATTTTATTGTAAAGTGTTAATTCAACTTTTTTAGGATCCACTAAAACGAATTTAACTTGAGCGGGATGTTTTCTGTACAACAAGGAGACTAAGATGGCATTTAAACCTACTGATTTTCCTTGACCTGTTGATCCAGCAACCAATAAATGTGGCATTCTCGTTAAGTCGAATACAAAGGTTTCATTGGTAATTGTTTTCCCCAAGACGATTGGTAATTCAGCATCAAAATTTTGAAACTTTTCAGAAGCAATCAGGGACCTCATGCTTACCATTTCAGGATTTAAGTTAGGCACTTCTATTCCGATTGTTCCTTTTCCGGGTATTGGTGCAATGATGCGTATACCAAGAGCGCTTAAACTAAGTGCAATATCATCCTCCAGATTTTTAATTTTTGATATACGAACTCCGGGAGCGGGAACAATTTCATATAAAGTCACCGTAGGACCTACAGTTGCTTTAATTTTGGCAATATCAATTTTATAATGCGATAACGTTTGCACAATTTTATCCTTGTTGCCCTCCAATTCCTCTTTGCTTACAGATGATCCATTGCCACCGTATTCTTTTAATAAGTCAATAGGAGGGAGTAGGAAGCCATCAAGGTCTTTGGTAGGATCATACATTCCAAATTCGGCCACTAATTTATCGGCAAGCGAGCCTTCCTCATCTTCTTTTTTAATTGTTTCCGATTCCGGAATGTTAACCATTGCTTCTTTTTCAGGAATTTCTATTTCGAAATCATCGTCATTGTGAAGGGTATCAATTAATTCGGACTCATCATCGTCATCTTGTTCGTCATCATTTTCTCCGAAGTGGATTGTTTCGGAAATATTTTCTTTTTCTATTTCTTCATCTTTAATAGTATTTATAACATGCATGTCATCATATACCGGCGTGTAGCTATCCTCTTGTTCATCGTTAGTTTCCTGATCATTGGAAGCAGTAGCTTGTTTTTTTGATGATAAAAAGGAAAATAGTTGTGCGTAATTCGGGTTAAAAAGTAAGGTGACGATGATGTATAATAATACTACGATCAATGCTATCGCGCCGATGTTTCCTATTGTTGTAATGAGCCATTCATTGACATAAAATCCAAAAGTGCCTCCTAAATAATTAACATAATTAGAGAAATAACCAAGACATAATGATCCCCACACCATAAAAGAGGCAGTAATTGAACTTGTTCTTTTGAATGGTAGTAGTTCGACACTCAAAAGGATTTTTATTCCTAAAAGAAATAGTATTAAACATATTCCTATTGAAGTGACTCCAAAACTATTAAATATTAGCATGTGTGACATCCAAGCACCAAACTTACCTAGCCAATTTTCAGGTGCTGGAATGGCTGAATTGAAGATGTAATCGAAGAAAGAAGTAGATAGAATTGCATCTTGATCTATTTTCCAGGTAAAAAAGTAGGAGACATAGGAAACAAATAAAAATACAGCCAACAAAACTAAAGTCGATCCAACTATCGTCCGAATTTTTTTTGTGTTTATTGGAGATTCCTTTTTTTCTTTAGTGCGTGTTTGTTTTTTATCCGTATCAGCAGGCTTCCCTTTAGGTAAGTCACCCTCGGTTTTCACTTTATCTTTTTCCTTAGGAATGTATTCGTTATCTCCCATTTTTTTAACTATTTTACGAAGATAAACAAAGCAATAGTTGCTTTCAGATTAGCATCTGTTATCTATAAACAATGTTTTGTTAGTTATTATTAGGGCAAATCAGGAAGATTTACTGTGCAGAAACTTCCTTCATAAATTCTTCAATACTCACTTTTTTATAATTCTCGGGAATCATAAACAAGCCCAGGGGTGGCTCAGTATATTGAATGCTTTTTAGTGTATATTTAAACAAACCATTTTCAGTTGCGACATAGTATTCGAGAGCTAATCCAGGAAGTTTATGGTATGCGGCGCCATATTTAGCATCAATTTTCGGGTAATAGTAAAATGTAAATTTATTTTCGACTCCTCTTAAGGTAACACTCACGCGTTTTGCTTTTACTCCTGCGATTCTTTTCTTTCCGAATTTCTTTTTAAAGGTATAAGCTTCCAACGTGTCTTTATTCAAATTGTGATCTGTTTTGATGGCGAAATCACCTTTTGTGGTAGTGACAAGCACATAGGAGCGATTTAATCTCAAGTGTTTAATCACTTCTTGTTTTCCAATCGAAGAAGAAAAATTCACCACTCGCAGCAAGCTATCCTTTGCATAAATTAACATTTTTCCGGGGATTGAATCTTTTGGACTTACTCGTTCAATTTCGTAAAGTAGTTCACCATTAAACACGCGTGTTTTTTGAGATATAGCTACAAGACTGAACAACAAGAAGGTAAATAGGAATAAATTTTTCATGTATGTTACTTACTAGATTTCAAAAATAAGCAATTGGAACAAAAGAAGAGATAAATTATTAATGCTGCAATTAAAAAAGACTAGCGTCTCATTTTCTGTGCGTAGCCATTAATTGAACTAAAGCACTGTTTAGATCAGGAAATTTAAATTGGAATCCCTCTTTAATGAGTTTATTAGATGAAACGCGGCTACCATTTAAAATAATTTCCGACATTTTACCAAAGATAATTTTCAGAATAGTTGCAGGGATATTAGGAAACCAAACAGTTTTCTTTAACACCTTAGTTAATGTTTCAGAAAATTCTCTGTTGGTTTTGTGTTCTGGCGCTACTGCATTATACGCACCTTGCATATTATTGTCCTCTATCGCTTTAATATAAATATTACACAAATCATCAATGTGAATCCATGGCATATATTGCTTACCGCTTCCTATTGAAGCCCCTAATCCAACTTTTACAGGCGTTATCATTTTTGCTAATGCGCCTCCTTGATAGGTGAGTACGACACCAGTTCTTATTTTTACAGTTCGAATACCTAAAGACTCGAAGCTATTTGCTGATTCTTCCCAAAGTCGGCAGGTTTCACCAAGAAAGTCCTGCGAAGCTTGATCGGACTCTACAAATGTTTTATCTGTGGTAATAGCTCCATAATAGCCAATGGCAGATGCTGAAATAAATGCTTTAAGTTGATGTTTATTTTCTGTTATTTTTTGAAAAATTAATTGACTGGATTTAATTCGGCTGTCCACTATTTCTTTTTTCCTTTTCGATGTCCAACGCTTTTCTCCGATATTTGCTCCTGCTAAGTGAATTATATAATCGACATTTTCTAAAGCACTGTTTTCAAGTTCATTTTTTTCAATGTTCCAGGTGTAATTTGGAATATCCGATTGCTTTTCACTTTGTCTTCCAAGCGTTGCAACAACATAACCTTTTTCAATTAATTTTTTACTTAGGTATTTGCCAACAAGACCTGTTCCACCAGTAATTAGGACTGTTTTCATTTTAATGTGCTTTAGAAATTGGTCTATTGGTCTTCTGTAATGAACTTGCTTTTATGATCAAATTATTTTCCAATCGTAAATAATGATTTGTGTTAGATACTTGTAAATTTAAGTAAGTTATTTTTAAATGTTTCTTGATAATACTTTTTGACTTTAGGAAAACAAATAGTTAACCAAACGGTATATTTTTCAGGATGATTTTTGATATCTGCTTCAAGATTTTCCATTGTAATATATGCCCAATCTTGAACTTCTTCTTTTTCAGGGATAGGTAATTCGTCTGAAATTCCAAAATACACATGATCAAATTCATGTTCGGTCAAGCCGTTTTCGAATGTTGCTTTATACATAAAGCTAAACGCAAATTCCGTTTCACAATTCATACCCATTTCCTCCTGTAAACGTCTTTCAATGGCCCATGGCAAATCTTCCCCATAACGTGGATGACTGCAACACGTATTGGTCCACAAACCGCCGGAGTGGTATTTAGATTCAGCTCTTTGTTGTATCAGTAATTCACCTTTCACATTAAAAACAAAAACTGAAAATGCCCGATGTAGCAAACCCAATTCATGCACCATGAGTTTTTCTAATTTCCCCCAGTGCTTGTCATTTTCGTCGACCAATATTAAATAGTCATTCATCGTTTTTTGTTTTTCTGCTGCTGTTAGGTGATTTGAAGATGATTTACTAATTTCTGTAGCAATAATCGAATTTCAGGTAATTCAGTAGTGTCGCAATTAGCTACTAAATTGAATAAAATAAAAGAAACAAATAATACCTTCATAGAATGTTCATTTTGTATTGAAACATACTGTTTACCATTAATGTCATTTTCTTTACATTACTGATTCTAATTCTTTCTTGTAGGATTCTTTCCGCGGGAATTTTTTTAATTTTTATAAATAGTTTTTTATAATATACAAATGCTAGGTAAACCCCGCCCTTTGATGAAGAGGGGAGTTTTCTAATTCCAATTAGCGCTATTTTAAAATCTTCTTCAATTTCTTCTTCAATGGTTTTTTTGACTTCATCAGAAAAATTCGTCATATCGATATTTGGAAAATAAGTTCTTCCCAATTCTTGAAAGTCGGCTTTCATGTCGCGTAAAAAATTTATTTTCTGAAACGCAGCACCTAATCGCATTGCATAAGGCTTTAATTCCTCAAAAAAGTCCTTACTTCCGTCAGTAAAAACATGAAGACACATTAAGCCTACCACTTCAGCAGATCCTAAAATATATTGATTGTATTCATCTATTGAATAGGTTCTTTTCTCCAAATCCATTTCCATACTTTTAAGAAATGTTTCAATTAAATCAAGGGAAATATTGTATTCATGAACAACTCGTTGAAAAGAATTTAAGATTGGATTTAAGGATATTTTAGATTGAATCGCTTCGTACGTTTCGGCTTTAAATTTCTCAAGTAAGTATTTTTTATCGTAGCCATCGAAACTATCAACAATTTCGTCGGAAAATCTCACAAAACCATAAATGGAATAGATTGGATTATGTAATTTTTCGTTCAAAAAATAGATTCCTAACGAAAAACTTGTACTATATGCTTTTGTGGTTAGTTTACTGCATTGTGCAGATACATCATCAAATAGAGCCTTCATGCTTTTTTGTTATTTAAATTTTTCATTAATAAGTCGGAAACTACTTTTCCAGATATAATTGAAGGGGGGACTCCAGGGCCTGGAACAGTCAGCTGACCTGCATAGAAAAGGTTTTTAACTTTTTTATTTCTAATTTTTGGTTTCAATATAGCAGTTTGCATGAGGGTATTTGCTAGACCGTATGCATTGCCTTTAAACGAATTGTAATCCAAAATAAAATCGTTTATGCAATAACTCTTTTTAAAGTCGATGAATTCTGAAATATTTTCCTTCACTTGATTTTCCAATCTTTTTAGCATCATTTGAAAATATTCTTCTCGTATTTCTTCCGTGTCGTTTAATCCTGGAGCGATAGGCATTAAAAAAAATATATTCTCATGACCGTTAGGCGCCAAATTTTCATCTGTTTTTGATGGACAGCAAACATAGAATAGAGGCTTTGAAGGCCATTCTGGCTTTACATAAATTTCTTTAGAATGTTGGTCTAGGCCTTCATCAAAAAACAATGTATGATGTTGCAAAGATTTTATTTTTTTCCGAACCCCTAAATAGTAGATAAGACTTGAAGGAGCCATTGTCTTTTTCTCCCAATAATTTTCATCATAATTTCTAAATTCTTTTGACAAGAGCTTGCTCTCAACATGATGATAATCAGCGGAGGCAATGAGTGCATCACAGTAAATCTTTTCGCCATTAACAATTACATTCGTTGCCTTATTATTTTCAATCTCTATTTTTTCAACAGGTGAATTCAAATGAAAAACGGCTCCGTTTTTTTCGGCAACTGATTTCATGCCTTCAATCACCTTAATAAATCCACCTTGTGGATACCACGTTCCTAATTTCAATCCGGCATAATTCATAAGGCTGTATAATGCCGGTGTATCTTGTGGCATTGCTCCCAAAAACAATACAGGGAATTCCATCAGCGCAATTAGTTTTGGATGGGAAAAATACTTGCGAACGTGCTTACTAAAAGAAGAGAATACTTGTAATCTAAATACGCCTTTTATTACATCAAGATCTGCAAATTCCATGATTGATAGCCCGGGTTTGTAAACCAAATTATCAATACCTGTCTTATATTTATAGGCAGCCTCTGTCATAAACTTTTTAAGTTTCTCCGCGCTTCCTTTTTCAATACTTTCAAATAGCGTGCATAATTCTTCGAAATTTTCAGGAACGCTCATGGTATCTTGTTCTCCGAATACCACATCAAAGGAGGGATCTAATAATGTTAATTCATAGAAATCGGACACCGTAAAATTGAAATCGCTAAAAAAACGCTCAAATACGCCAGGCATCCAATACCAACTCGGACCCATGTCAAATATATAGCCTGAATCGGTTTTAAATTGTCTGCATCTGCCACCTACTGAATCATTTTTTTCTAATACGTGTACTTCATGTCCTGCTGCAGATAAATATGCCGCAGCGCTAATGCCCGAATAACCTGAACCAATAATAATAATTTTAGCCAATTTTATTTATGTTAATATCGTGATTAATGCAATTGTTTTTCCAGGTCTTCCACCGAATTGATCCAATTAAAATCCATATCAGGTTTTAATTGGGTCATTAATTTTTCATTTCCAGAAATATGAATTTGTGTTTTATTAAATTTATTTGTCAGGTTATTAATATATTCTTTCAAATCTTCTGTATTGTTATTATGAACTAAAAAGAATAATAGATGAGTCG
Organism: Chryseobacterium gleum; assembly: GCA_945877045.1. GTDB lineage: Bacteria > Bacteroidota > Bacteroidia > Flavobacteriales_D > Crocinitomicaceae > UBA952. The sequence continues at coordinate 4,194 of CAMCQW010000035.1, read as the reverse complement.
GATTTATTTCATCCGACAAATTCATTAACGTTTCAGAGGGAATATTTCCTCCGAGGAATATTACTTTTTTTCCTGAAAGCTTAATGAGATAGCTGGAGAATAATAAACCAATTTCGTGGAATTCATCTTCCGGTAAAAATAATAACCAACTTTCATTGGATGTTGCCGGCGGCATCGAGTCTATGGCTGTGTATAATTTTTGTTTGATGATGTTGGTACTGAAGTGTTCATAGGCGGGAGAAAACATGCCGCATACCCACATAAGTCCAGTTCTTCTGAGCATTGGGTATAATACTGTTGTATACGTATATTTCATTCCCATTTTCTCGACACAATTCGAAAATATTTTTTCAAAATATGTCTCATCAAAACTGACTGAAGCGGCTATTAATTGGGCAATAAAGTACTCATTGATACCTTCAATATTATCATGCCCTGAAAGTTCTTGCTCCAAAAGTTTTGCATGCATTTGATCGGTCATCACACCCACTTCAGATATTTTATATCCAGCGTCTAGCAAGCTAACTATATTAAGTAGCCTTATTAATTGTTTGTTATCGTAATGTCTGGTATTCCCTTCTGATCGCGACGGAATTAATGCATCGTAGCGTTGTTCCCATATTCGAATTGTATGCGCTTTTATTCCGGAGAATTGTTGCAGTTGAGAAATAGAAAAATAATTCATTTTTGTTTAAATAGCCACAAAAATATATAAACATAAACAAGAATCAAAGTTAATCGCCATATTTTTTGTGGATAATTATGAAAGAATCTTATGAATGTTTCCGTTCCTACTATTAAGGATGTAAAAAACAATTTTACTTTTTAATTCGATAGTCAATAATAGATTGTATGAATAGCTATTCATATACTAATTTAATTAAACTAGGTTAAATGTTATTGTAGTATTCAGAATATTATGCTGAACTTTTAATTAATCTAGTTAAAGATTAATTTGAAGAGTTATTTACTGTTAAATATACAAGAGATTTTAGTGATTTATTCATAATATTAGCTTCACTAGTAGAGTTCTTATTGAAAAGTAAAAATTCTGGATTTATCTTTAAAATTTGAAATTCTATCCTGTCTATTTTCGCAATTGAAACTTTTTTTTAGTTGGCAACCAAGTTTTTAACAATTAGGAAGCTTATTAAAATTTAATAACGAGCATGATTAGTCATTTCTTTATTGTAAGCTATGTTGCTTTCCTAATAGGTTAAACTTGTTATAGAAATAGTTTTGAATAAAAAAAACATTAAATAATACGTAAAATCAAATCGCTCCAAATTGTTTAGTGGTTTGATTTACTCAAAATTATTCGTTTAGGAATCTCAGTTAAAAAAAATATTACTTATTTTCAATAAGCTTAATGTCATTAATTAAGTCTTCCTTATAAGTTTCAAGGTCAAATCCAATATGATAACCCATAATGAGTCCCTTTTCGTTAATTACTATTGAAATAGGGATAGCTGTGCCCGTATTTTCAGTAACCGCAAGCACTTTATTGAATAAATCCTGCTTTGTATCTATATATAGTTTCCAAGGATATTTATTATTCTTAAATATTTTTTTTGCATTTTCAACACCATCTTGGGCATCTATTGTTACCGAAATAAATTGAACATTTTTAAATTCATCTTGAGACTTGATTCTTGAAATTTCACGCATCTCTTCCTGGCAAGGTTTACACCAACTTGCCCAAAAATTTAATACAATAATCTTTCCAGAGCTAAGGAAACTATCTTTGGTTACTTTATTGCCTTTTACATTAAGTACTTGGAAATCAGGAAGTTCCTGTGTGTATGTAAAAGATGATAGTAACAAGATGGTAAATAAAATGGTAGTTTTCATAATTCAATAATTTATATTTTAGTTTTTAATTTTTATTTTTGCTCGTGTATAAAGTTGATACTTTTGTTTTTTTCCATTTGTAGTAACAATTACTGATTTATCGTAATTTATTACTCCATTTATTACCTCACTAGCAAGATTTTTTTGATCTACTTTCACTTTCATTTTAATCACCCCTGTTTTCCCTGGTTGAATTACTTGTAAATTAGCTGGGTTACTGGTTTGGCAGTCGCATGACCCCGTTACTTTTAGAATCTCTATGGCTTTAGTGCCAGCATTTTTAACAATAAACTCATATTCAATTGACTCACCCCATTTTTTTTCGATTTCCCCTTTGTTAATTACCAAGGTCCCTGTCAAAGGCCCTTGGCCAAATGAAGTTAGAAATATAAAAATGAATCCAAAAAATAACAAATAACTTTTCATAATTAAAATTTTAAAAATTTAACAAAATTCAATTCGGCAGCTTTTTCTATTCTGACAAAATACATGCCAGTTATAAAACTACCACAATTAATTGGATTATTGGTCCAAACTTCTTCTTTAAATACAAGTTTGCCTTCTAAGTTCTCAATAATTACCCAAACTAATTCTGTCTTTGCGGAATTAATAGAAAGTTCATTTATAACTGGGTTAGGACTTATCCAATAGGTGCTTTCAGACAACTCCTCTGTAGAAGTAATCAATTGTGGGTAAACGTAATAAGACCTTGTAAAACATCCAAGTTCACCATGGTCTACAAAATAAAAGTAATTGACAGTATCTAAGACAGTAAAATTGTGATAGGTGTAAACAGAAGGATAAAAATAAATATCGTTCGTGTTTTTATCAATTTTACCCCACCTGAAGATACCGATAGCTTGTGGTGCACATAGAAAATCATTTTGATTTCCTAAAGGAAGTACATTCACATATGGTGGAGCCGAAGCATTCGTATCCACTAAAACTATTAAAGTGTTTGTAGAATAGCAACCTGTATTTAAGATGTGTTCTGTTAAATTAATCCATAAGGTGTCTGAGGAAGTAAGGTCTAAATGCACTTCATTAGTATATTGTCCTGAATAAATATTTGCACCATCAATGTTCCAAATAAGCCAATTTACGGTTGGCGTAGTGCTGTAAACTTGATTTAGGGAATTTAAACATAGGAACTCGGATCCTGAAATAAATGGTAAAGGTGGCACGGGGTTAACAGCTACATTGATTGAATCAGCACCCACACAACCCAATGAATTTGTAACAGATAAAATATATTGAGTAGTTGCCGATGGGGCAACAGTGATCGAAGAATCACTACTTCCATTACTCCATAAATACGAATTAAATCCTTGGCTGATAAGTATGGTGCTATCTCCTGCACAAATCACTAAATCATTTCCTAGGCTGGGTTGAGGCAAAGCAACTAACTGAACATTCCAAGAATAGGGACTCGCGCATTGCCCTTGTAATGGAGTAAATGTATAGCTGCTCGATTGATTCGAAATAATAAGAGGATTCCATGTACCTGCAATATATGTACCTGCAATATTATTATTCGAAAGTTGTGGCAAAACAAAAGTTTCATTAACACAAATTGAATCAGGTAATCCGGTAAAGCTTGGTGGAACAATTGCTAAACTTGTGATGAAAATATTATTTGAAGTATCTAAACATACTATTCCGTTTAAAGAATTACCAATTACAACGGAGTAATTACCAGTAGCGGTTACGATTAACGATGGATTCGTTCCAGGGGTATTAGTACCATTAACCAACCATTGGTATGACAAATTACATCCTTGACAATTGGCACTTGCATTTAGCGTTGTATTATTACCTTGACAGAAAAAATTAGCGGGGGACGCATTTGAAACAGCAGCAACAGGAATTGTAAGATTATTTACTGTAATTGACTCCATACTATTACAGCTATATTGATTTGTAATACTGACCGAATAAACACCTGATTGTGTAGCAAAATAAGTAGCACTTGCGGCACCAGGGATTACAATTCCATCTTTATTCCAAGTATATGAAGAATAATTAGGCATAGCAGAAAGTGTTACGGAGCCCCCAGAACAAAAAGTTGTTGCGCCATTAGGGGTAATTGTGCTGTCTGGTAGTGGATTTACAGTAATCGAATAGGTGCCAGCTGACCCAGAACAGCCATTTGCAGTTGGAGTAACTTGGTAACTTAAAGTGTAAGGAGAAGTCCCCCCGTTGTTTATCGTACTTACAGGAATTTGTCCGATTCCTGAAGTTTGATAACCCGTTACCGTTCCCGGTACTGAAAGGGGGTTGCTTAGTGTCCATGAGATAGTCCCGCCTACTAATGAATTACTGAAATTTGTTAAGGTGGTTGGA
>CAMCQW010000034.1 GCA_945877045.1 Chryseobacterium gleum | reverse complement strand
ATTTTGAAGTGCGTTTTTATGATGGCTCCATAAATCCAGAGGAAATAATCGATTTTACAACGAAGAAATTAAAAAGAGAAAATTTGTTTGTCCATAAAGGATTGTTTGTCCCAGGGGCTAAACCAAGTGAGTATTATGAGTCAAATTCGCCTGATGAACAAATCGTAAAAGAAGTGGTGAAAGATAAACCTATTGTACCCGTAGTGAAAGTTAATACTGTACAGAAAAAATATTATACGGTAAAATCGGGTGATACCTTAACAGAAATAGCGGCAAGAAACAAAACAACTGTTTCTAAAATATGTCAATTAAACGGTTTAAAACCAAATAGTAAAATCCAAGTTGGAAAAAGTCTAAGAATTAGGTAAATGAAATTATATTATAAGCAATTTTTCTTTTTTTCTATCTGTGCAATATTAGTTGCCTGTTCGAATTACAATCAAATTATCAAAGGGGATGACTACGATGAAAAATTTGTGGTGGCAAATGAATTATTTGATGATGAAAAATACGATCGATGTATTGTATTGTATGAACAAGTATACCAACATTCTCCAAAAACAGACCAAGGTGAAGCAGCTTATTACAGATTAGCAAAAAGCTACTACCTCATGAACGATTATTACATGGCTGGCTATTATTTCGGAGCCTATACGGAGCGTTTCCCTTATAGTGTTAAAAACGAAGAAGCCTTGTTTCTATTAGCTCTTTGTAGTGTTAAAAACTCCCCTAATTGGACATTGGACCAAACAGAAACCTTAATAGCCATTAATAATGTACAAGATTTCGTTGATAGGTATCCATCCTCCAATCTAATCGATTCATGCAATCGGGTGATCGATCGTCTTCGATTTAAATTAGAACAAAAAGATTATCATAAAGTAGCATTATATGCTAAAACTGAAAATTATCGCTCAGCAATGACCGCTGCTGATATTTTTAATGACGCTTATCCAAGGTCTATTTATCGTGAAGAGATAAAATACCTTGCGATAATAAACAACCATCTATTGGCCAATAATAGTATTGAAAGTAAAAAAAATGATAGAATTGAGCAAACTATTGAAAGATATCGTAACTTTGCAGTCGAATTTCCATCATCTGCTTATTTAAAAGAATTGGAGGAATTGTACAATAGAATCAAATCGGATCAATAATTACTGATTTAAACTTTAGAATATGAGCTATAAAAACACCAATGCAGAAAAATCAACGATAACACGTGACACCATCTTATTGGAAGAAAAGACGGGTAATATCTACCAATCGCTAGTTGCTATTGCTAAACGTTCTAATCAAATTAGTACGCAAATCAAAGAAGAATTGACTCAGAAATTGCAAGAATTTGCAACCACTTCCGATAACCTTGAAGAGGTTTTTGAAAATCGTGAGCAAATCGAAATCTCTAAGCATTATGAAAAAATGCCAAAGGCTGTTTCTATCGCTACACAAGAATTCTTAGAAGATAAAATTTACATGAGGAATCCCGAAACGGAAATCTAACATGCGAATTATCGTAGGAATCAGTGGTGGTATTGCTGCATATAAAATTCCATTTCTAATACGATTACTTAAAAAATATGGGGCAGAAGTCAAATGCATCATGACGCCTTCATCTATAGATTTTGTTAGCCCACTTGTCTTATCAGCTCTTTCAAACAATCCTATAGGAATTGATTTCTGGAATAAAGAAACAGGCGAATGGAACAATCATGTCTTGTATGGAGAATGGGCAGATTTAATGGTGATTGCTCCGGCTACTGCCAATACGATTTCCAAGATGGTAACAGGCGCATGTGATAACCTTCTTTTAGCTACTTATTTATCGATGCGCCAAAAAACGCTAGTTGTGCCTGCAATGGATTTGGATATGTATCAACACGCTACCTTTAAGCGTAATCTTGATCAATTGTCAACTGATGGCGTGCATATTCTTCCGGCTGAGTCTGGGGAATTAGCTAGTGGGCTATTCGGTGAGGGAAGAATGGCAGAGCCTGAAATGATTCTAAAAAAGATTCAGGAAATTTTACATATTCATCCATCATTGCTAGGGAAAACGATATTAATTACCGCAGGACCTACTCATGAAGCAATTGACCCTGTTCGTTTTATAGGAAACAATTCTAGTGGGAAAATGGGCTTTGCTATAGCAAACAGAGCGTTGCATCTCGGTGCAAAAGTGATATTGATTGCTGGTCCAACTGCTTGTTCTTTGCAACATGATTCCTTGGAAATAATTCCAGTTACTACCGCAGATGAGATGCTTCTTGCTGTTCAATCTCATTGGCCAACCTGTGATATTGGGATTTTTTCTGCTGCCGTGGCAGACTATAAGCCAGCTAAGGTTGCGGTAAAGAAAATAAAAAAATCGGATGCGCCATTGCAGCTAACATTAGTTAAAAACCCTGACATTATACAATGGGCATCGAATAACAAAAAGGAGAATCAATTAACAGTTGGATTTGCGCTAGAAACAAATAATGAAAGTGAAAATGCGTTAACTAAACTGGCAAATAAAAAAATGGATATTGTTATTTTAAATTCTATGAATGAAAAAGGTGCCGGTTTTGAAAAGGATACAAACAAAATAACTATCTTCGATTCCAAAGGCGCTGCTAAAAGTTTTGAGTTAAAACAGAAAACAGAAGTGGCAATTGATATTTTTGATCACATAATTGAATACAGTAAATGAAACAATTTCTTTCCATCCTAATTTTCTTGCTCGCCTTTACGGTCAAATCCCAAGAGTTGAATTGTCAAGTCACTATTATTACTGAAGCAAAATTGGAAGTGAATAGTATTGAGCAAGAAGCGCTAACTCAATTAAAGTTAACTGTTACAGATTTAATGAATAACACACAATGGACAAAAGACATTTTTAAGATTGAGGAACGTATAAATTGTAATCTGCAACTGCAAATAAATAAAATACCAACAGCCGGTGTCTTTTCAGGATCAATTCAAATTCAAGCTTCTCGTCCCGCATTTAACACCAACTACAACACATTAATAATGAATTATCAAGATGATGACATGACATTTTCTTTTGCTAGAAATGCTATGCTGATCTATGCGCCCAATCAGTTTAGGGATAATTTATCTTCCATTCTCGCTTTTTATGCTTATTTTATTATTGGAATGGACTATGATTCCTTTTCATTAAAAGGAGGAACACCTTATTTTATCGAAGCACAACAAATCGTTACTAATGCTCAAAATTCTGGTGCACTTGGTTGGAAATCAAATGAACAAGGAAAGAGAAATCGTTATTGGTTAGTGGATAATATGCTGCAAGCCGTATATGAACCTTTAAGGGAATGTAATTACAATTACCACAGAAATGGCATCGACAAACTCCAAGAAGATAAAATTAAAGCCCGAAAAGCGATGTATGATGCCTTGGTTCGATTGACCCCCGTTGCACAGTCAAGACCAAATTCACTGAATGTTTTAACCTTCTTGAACGCAAAAACGACGGAAATAAAAAACCTTTTGTTTGACAGTGAACTAAAGGAGAAAAATGAATTTGTTAATCTCCTTAAAAAGCTAGATCCGGCAAATACATCCAAATACCTAGAAATACTCAATTAAATGGTAAAGCTGCTACGCATCGATAATTTTGTATTGATCGATCGGGTAGAACTATTGCTCGATAAAGGGTTCACGGTGATAACCGGAGAAACAGGTTCCGGAAAATCTATTTTACTAAACGCCATCAATTTGCTTTTAGGCGAAAGAGCCGATTTTTCAGTTATAGGAAAAAAAAGCAATAAGTCATTCGTCGAAGCTTCGTTTGAAATGGAGGCGCGTTTTATTGATTTTTTTACTGCGCACGATCTTGACCAAAATTTAGAGATTATTGTGCGAAGAGAAATCGTTAAAGATGGAAAGTCAAGGGCTTTTATCAATGATACCCCTGTTCAATTAACGGTTTTAAAAGAATTAACATCGCAACTATTGTCGGTTAATTCGCAATTTAACACCTACGATTTAAGATCAAATCAATACCAAATGGAATTGTTCGACGACATGGCAAATACTAGCTTGTTGCGGAAAAAATACACCAAAAATTACCTGAACTGGAAATCAAGCAATTTGTTATTAAGCAAGTTAGAAGAAAAAAGAACGGAGCTTCTAAAGCAAAATGATTACAATCAATTTCTTTTAGAGGAATTAGCGCAACTGGATTTACTGAATACTGATTTTTCAGAGTTTGAATCTGTCTTAAAGCGTATAGAAAATGCAGATTTCATACGTGATATAGCCATCCAACTAAGTAATTTCTCAGAGGAAAATGGTCCTTATACTGTATTGAATTCAGTTTTGTTTAAACTTGAAAAAGTAGGCGATGTAGACCCAAAAATGAAGCAGTTTCAAGGACAATTGAAGGCTATTTTAATTGAATTAAAAGAGCTCATGAATGAAGCAGAAAACTTAGTGAACGGCCTTGAAGTTGATCCGGAAGAGCAGCAAAAAATACTTAAAAAAGTAGATGAATATAACCGACAATTAAGCAAGCATCGCTTTTCGAATCAAAGTCAATTAGTAGAATTATGGACTAAGTTAAGCCATAACTCACTTGATAATAAGCTATTAGATGAAGAAATTCATGTTTTGATGACTGAGAATAATGCCTTGTATGCATCCTTGCAATTAAACGCGAAGGAATTGCATGAAAAAAGAATAGCCGCTGCAACTTCCTTAGAAAAATCACTTCAGAAAATATTAATGGAGTTGAAATTAATAGAAACTAAACTCTCTTTTGACTTACTTGCCACTGATACACTCAAGGAAAATGGGAATTCGGAGCTTAAAATTCTTTTTAGCGCAAATAAAGGAATGTCTATGGTTCCCATTGAGAAGGCAGCAAGTGGAGGGGAGATGTCTCGGGTTATGTTGGCGCTTCAAAAAATAATTTCTGAAAAAAGAAAGTTACCGACCATCTTATTCGATGAAATTGACACAGGTGTTTCTGGAGATGTTGCCGAAAAAATAGGCATCCTTTTACGAAACATGGGTGAAAATTTGCAGTTAATTGCGATAACCCATTTACCGCAAGTATCAGCTAAAGCCAATCATCATTTTAAGGTTGAAAAAGACACGGACGATAATGGGTCACAAACACACGTGAAGCGATTAAAAAGTGATGAAATAGCTGTTGAAATTGCGCGCTTAATGAGCGGTGAAATAATTACTACTGAAGCGATACTAACGGCGAAAAACCTAATGAATTAAATGCAAGTCAATCCGTTTTTTTTACCATTTGCTATTCCGACTTCCGAAAGGAAAATTCAATTTAAGGATTCCCTAATTTTTACAGGCTCCTGTTTTTCAACTGAAATAGCTCAATGTTTTGCCAATTCAGGCTTTCAGGTAACGCATAATCCTTTTGGAACTACTTTTAACCCAATATCTATTGCTAATCAATTGATTAAGTCTATTGATTTAGATGAAAAGATTAGCTTTTTAACAACTAAAGAACGTTTTTATGATTGGGAAAGCGCTAATACTATCTCTCGGTCGACAGCAGACGAACTTGCCAGTGTTATTACTAAAAGCAGGAATGATCTTCGTGAAAAAATTAGTACAGCGTCTTTTTTATTTATTACGTTTGGCAGTGCAATTGCCTATAAGTTGAATGAAAATGAACTCGTTGTAGCGAATTGTCACAAACAGCCTGCTCAACTGTTTTCGAAAGAGCTACTTCCATTAAATGAATTACAAAATTTATGGGTAGCAACGATCGGCAAGATTAAAGCATTAAATCCGTCGATCACTATTTGTTTTACAATTAGTCCTGTTCGACATATTAAGGATGGTATCATCGAAAACAATAGGAGTAAGGCGCGGCTTTTTGAATTAGTTTCCTATTTAGAAGAGACGGAGAATGTTGGTTATTTTCCTTCGTTTGAAATTGTAATGGATGAATTAAGGGACTATCGATTTTACAAAGTGGATAGAATTCATCCGAACCAGGAAGCTATCAATTACATTTGGGAACGCATAGGTGAGGTGTATTTATCAAAGGAGACTATTGAAATCATTGCCAAGATTCATTCGGTAAGAAAAGCGGAACAACATGTTTTTATTGATCCGGAAAGTCAAGAGTCTCGAAATCACTTGGAAGAAACGAAGCGTCGAAAAAGTGAGCTTTCTATCCTAGAGGCTTCTATTAACTGGTGATAGTTGAATTTATATCCCAATCTGCCAAGAATTGATCAACAAAATTCACCATCACTTCATGTCTTTCTAGTGCGATTTCTTTTGCTTTTTTGGTTTCCATTCGGTCTTTAAGAAGGAAAAGCTTTTCGTAGAAATGGTTGATCGTGTGTCCTTCATTTAAAAAATATTCTTCTTTATTTTGATGTAATACAGGAGTAATTTTTGGTGAAAACAAGGCCCTTTTTTTACTTCCGCCATAGGCAAAAGCACGCGCGATACCAATGGTGCCAATCGCATCTAATCGATCCGCATCACGAACAATTGATAATTCTAGGCTTCCTTTAAAATCAGGCACTAAAGCACCTTTGTACGAAACATGAGCCACAATCATGGCCACTTCATCAGCTAGTTGTGGAGATGCTCCCAATGATACAAGAAGGTTTTTTGTTTGGACTGCTCCCATTTCAAATGAGCCACCATTGTATTTGTGATCAGAAATATCATGCAATAAGGCCGCTAATTCAATGACCGTTCGATTTCCACCTTCTATCTCTTGTAAAAAAATTGCCATTTTCCATACGCGTTCTACGTGAAACCAATCATGGCTCCCTTCGATAGATGAAAAAATAGCTTGAACATGATTTTTAACCTCTTGAATAAGCGCTTCCAAAACTTAGTCTTTTATAAATTTTATGGTAGAAATAGTATTGTTTGAAGCGATTCGGGCAAAATATATACCTGAAGGAAAATTGCTTAAGTCAATGGTGGTATTGTCTGTAGTTAGCAATAAGGTGCCCGATGCAGTTAAAATGGTAATTTTTTCAATGGAAGATGAGTTGGTGAATGAAATCTTATCTGTAGCTGGATTTGGATAGGCAATCACTTTGTTCATTTCATTGATTGATACCTTAGTAACATCCTCTTTTCTTGCTTCGAAATCATCAAGATATAGCTTAAAGCCATCATACGTTTTATTAACAAAAGCTATGTAAATAGTTTGATTATCATATCCTTCATCACTTAAATCCACTTCTCTAAATGCCCATTCAAAATTTTCTTCTATCACAAAACCAATAGTATCCGTAAAACTCGCCAATTGATTATCTGTAGTGGAGACCAATACTAAGTAATCATCTGGATAGGAGGGATCATGAGAACGGGCTTCCCAAGAAAAGTAATTACCAAATGCACCAAGTTGAATTGGCGGAGTAATCAACCAACGACTTGCTGTATCTTGGGGGGTAAAATAGGAGGTAGAGGCGGCAACTGTATCGGCTAAATTATCGGGATCTTGAATCGATATCCAGGCGTTTATATATTCTGCTACCGCTAATGCTGGCGTATTTCCATCATTATCGACAATGGTAAAAGTAGGAGGGATGCCATTTTGGAAATTTTCGGAAAATACGATTGTTTGAGAAAACGATGGGAGAATTGAAAACAAAAAAACAAAAAAGTATAAAATGCGCATAAAATTATTTTGAGTAAAATTACATTTAATCTACCAAATTAATGAGTATATCCTTGAATTCTTGATGGAACTTATCAAAGGCGATGATTCTATTTTTAAAAAATTCATAGATGATTTCCCAATTTGCTTCATTGAGGTAATTAGCATTATCGAATTTCCAGCTAATTTGATCAATTACTAATCCTTCCTTCGTTTGAATACCTCGATTCCATTCGCTTGGGTAATTCATTTGCGTATTAATCAATCCCTTCAATTCCTCCATTTGTTCCCACACGATATCACGAATGCCTTGATCGTTAAATTGAATATCAAAATTCACTGCTACAAAGTCTTTTTCGCACACCATTCGCAGGTATACATTTTTCACATCTGTGGGGTAGGTCAACCAATTAATTCGTCTACCATTAGAGGATGGAAATGATTTCATTTCATTTTTAAAACCATTCCAAAAACGAATATTCCATTCTTTATGTGCTTCCTTAGAAAGCATGGCTCCTATTTATTACCTTTTGCATAATCAGCTAAAAACTGCTGTAAACCAAGGTCTGTCAATGGGTGATTCGCCAAGGCTTTTATTGCACTTAAGGGACCTGTCATTACATCAGCTCCAATTTCAGCACAATTGATAATATGCATTGGATGCCTAATAGATGCAGCTAAAATTTGCGTGTCGTACGCATAATTGTCATAGATTAATCTTATTTGAGCAATTAACTCCAGTCCATTAGTAGATACATCATCAAGTCGACCAATAAAAGGAGAAACATAGGTCGCGCCTGCTTTTGCAGCTAACAAAGCTTGTCCTGCTGAAAAAATCAATGTGCAATTCGTACGAATATCTTTCTCGTAGAAATATTTAATAGCTTTGATTCCTTCAGGTATCATGGGAATTTTTACCACAATATTCTGGTGTAAAGCAGCTAGAATCTCCCCTTCTTTTACCATGCCTTTGAAATCCGTACTGATTACTTCGGCAGAAACAGGTCCATCAACGATGTTACAGATATCAACATAATGCTGCAGAATCTTTTTCTTTCCTGTAATTCCTTCCTTAGCCATTAGTGATGGATTGGTGGTCACACCATCTAATACACCTAAATCATTTGCTTCTTTAATATCATTTAAATTGGCGGTATCTATAAAAAATCTCATATTGAAAGTATTTAGCGTTTTTTGTTTTTAAGTATTTCTTGTTGCTGTTTTTGCATTTCTTCTAATTTCAGTTGAAACCTAGATTTTTTCTTTTCTTTTGGATTAGCAACTGCTTTTGCTTTACGAAGGGCCATTTTGTCTTTCAATTTATCTTCATTTACGAAGAACTTTTTGATAGCAACCATCATTAATATGGAAATCAAGGTGGAAATAAAATAGTAATAACTTAAACCAGAAGAATAATTATTGAAAAAGAAAATCATCATGATTGGAAAAACATACATGATCACTTTCATATTAGGCATTCCTGGTGTTGTCGGCTGTTGAACGTTTCCACTGTTCATATAGGTGTATAATAAGGTGGTAATCGACATTAGTAAGGTGAATAAACTCACGTGATCGCCATAAAACCAGATATTAACTCCGAAATTCCATATGGAGTCATAGGAAGATAAATCTTCTGCCCATAAAAATGGCTGTTGCCTTAATTCAAAAGCTGCAGGAAAAAATCGAAAGACTGCCAATAAGATCGGCATTTGAATTAACATTGGAACACATCCCGCGAGTGGACTAGCGCCCGATTCTTTATACAAGGCCATCATTTCGACTTGTTTTTTCATGGCATCATCCTTATTGGGGAATTTCGCATTTAAGGTTTCAATTTCAGGTTTTAAAATCTTCATTTTCACCGAGGAAACAAACATTTTCCATTGTATTGGCATTAAAATTAATTTAAGGACAATAGTGAGTATCAAGATTGCCCATCCAATTCCAGAGCCATAAGAAATAATGATGCTGAAAATAGGCTGAACCGCATATAAATTAATCCAACGAAATAAACCCCATCCAAAATTCAATACATCTGGATAATTTTCATTCGTCGCAGAAAGAATTTCATAGTCGTTTGGTCCGAAAAACCAACTAAACTTCGCTTGATTGTCTCTATTAAAAATTAAGGTTAAGTTGGAGGAGAAATCTTTTAAATGAGAAAACTGCTTTTTATCTTCGCTTGCATAGTTCGTAACATTGATTCCACCATTGTTTTTTGAAAAGCCTTTTTCAGGGCGCAGAATTGAGGAAAAATAACTTTGTTTATAAGCTACCCAATTAATTTGGTCTTCAGGATTCGTAAAATCACTAGCCGTTTCACTTAAATAAGAAAAACCTTCATTCTTGTATTCATAACAGATTGTACTTACCCTTCTTTGCTCGCTGCATAATCGTTCTGTTTTTCTAAAGGCAGTTTTCCAATTCAATTTAATGTTTTTTGAAGCAGTAGCCGAAAACCCTACCAATTGAATTTCATGATTAAGATTGAATCCTTTTTTATTCAAATCATAAACGAATTGAATAGCCTTTTTTTCATCTAATTTTAGTTCAAAGGTTATGGCTTTTGGGTCATTCTTAATTACTGAACAATGGTAATTAGCCGTAAAAATGGTTTTATCCCCCAAGTCAAATATCAATTGATTGGTTGCATCTCCAGCCTTGAATAAACAAAGTGCCTCCTTCTTTTTACCAACATAATCTTTATAAGATTGGTAGTTCTTTAAATAAACAGCATTCACTTGGCCACCTCGGTCTGTTAACTCGATACGCAATTGATCATTTTCAATGGTAAAAAGCTTTTCCTCCTTAGCAATGTTTAAAAATTCCTTTAAGGGTTGAATAGCAACTTCTGTTTGCTTATTGACAGCTTGTTTGGCAGGAGTAACTTTGTTTTTTTTTAGTTTAACGTCTTTTGCTTCTTTTTTCTTTTCTGCTAATTCAATCTTGCGATTCTCAGCATCAATATCAGCTTGAGATGGTTGGTTGTAAACCGAAAAAATCGTTAAGACTAAACCAATTAAAAATAAGCCAGTTATTGTATTTCTATCCATTATTTATTTTTTATTGTTCAAACTTGCATTAATAAAAGCCACGAAAAGTGGGTGAGGGGTGTCTACTGTACTTTTGTATTCAGGGTGAAACTGAACTCCCACAAACCATGGGTGAGATGGAATTTCTACCACTTCTACCAAATTAGTTTTTGGATTTTTACCGGTCGCTTTCATACCAGCTTTTTCAAAATCTTCTAAATATGCGGAATTAAATTCATACCGATGTCTATGTCGCTCCGATATTTTATCCAAATTGTAAGCTGCAGAGATAGCAGATTTAGATTTTAACTGACATTTATAAGCCCCGAGCCGCATAGTGCCACCCATATTAGATATTACTTTTTGCTCTTCCATCATCGAAATGACTGGATGAGCAGTATCTTCAGAAATTTCAGTGGAATGTGCGTCTTCTAATCCCATAACATTTCGTGCGTATTCGATAACTGCACATTGCATACCTAAACAAATACCCAAAAAGGGAATGTTGTTTTCTCTAGCAAATTGTACTGCCTCAATTTTTCCGGCAATTCCTCGCGAGCCAAATCCTGGGGCAACAAGAATACCATCTAGTCCCGTTAAAAGTTTTATGATGTTTGATTTTTTTATCTTTTCAGATTGAATCCAATGCACAATCACCTTGGCGTCATTGGCCACGCCACCGTGAATAAGTGCTTCAGAAATAGATTTGTAAGCATCTTTAAGCTCTACGTACTTTCCTATTAAGCCAATTTCTACTGTCTTACTTGGGTTTTTAAGCTTCACTAAAAAAGCATTCCAATTAGCTAAATTTGGGGCCGTCTTTTTGGGCAATCCTAGTTTTTCTAATACCACAGAGTCCAACTCTTCTTTTTGCATCAGGATCGGAACATCATAAATTGAGGCTGCATCTCTTGCCTCAATGACTGCATTCATAGAAACGTTGCAAAACTTAGCGATTTTCCGTCGTAAATTCAAATCTAATTCGTGTTCGGTTCGGCAACAAAGAATATCCGGTTGAACCCCAAGTTCTAATAATTGTTTTACAGAGTGCTGGGTAGGTTTTGTTTTTAATTCACCGGCAGCAGCAAGGTAAGGAACTAAGGTTAAATGTATTACTATGCAATCATTTTCATATTCCCAAAGTAATTGACGGACAGATTCAATGTAAGGAAGTGATTCTATATCTCCAACAGTTCCACCAATTTCGGTGATAATAATGTCGTATTCTCCTGATTTTGCCACCAACTGAATTCGTTGTTTTATCTCATCAGTAATATGGGGTATCACTTGGACCGTTTTTCCTAAAAATTCACCTCTGCGTTCTTTTTCAATAACGGATTGATAGATTCTTCCAGTTGTGATGTTATTTGCCTGAGATGTTCGAACGTTCAAAAAACGTTCATAATGTCCTAAATCTAAATCGGTTTCAGCACCATCGTCGGTTACAAAACATTCGCCATGCTCAT
>CAMCQW010000033.1 GCA_945877045.1 Chryseobacterium gleum | reverse complement strand
TTGAACTAACAAATGCCATAAGGAATAGGGATTTACTAAAAGCCTTAAAAATTGTGAATTATTTTGAGTCAAATCCTAAAGCAGCCAACCTTGTTATCATCATACCAAATTTGTATAAGTTGTTTTCGCAATTGATGCGGATTCATTTTCTTCCTAATAAATCGCGAGAAGGAGTAGCACAAGCCTTGGCTTTACATCCATTTGTTGCTGGTGAATTAATTAATGCGAGAAATAATTTCAACCCAAAAAATATTGCTGCAAATATCGCATTGTTGCATGAATACGATCTAAAAGGCAAGGGCTTAGGAAATTCTTCTGCTACCCAAGGGGAATTAATGAGGGAATTGGTAATTCAACTTTTACTCTAATGGCACTATTTTTTCACCCGGGAATTACGACCCAAACTAAGACTACCTTTCTTTCAGAAGAGGAATCTAAACATTGTATTCGCGTATTGCGAATGGTGAATGGGCAATCATTGACCTTGGTAAATGGTCTTGGTGATTCTTTTGACGTTAAAATAATAGTGGACAATCCTAAAAAGTGCGAAGTTGAAATTATTTCTCACACGCATTATGCCCCTCCTGCTATACCAATTCATATAGCAATCGCTCCTACCAAAAACATGGATCGTATGGAATGGTTGGTTGAGAAAGCAAGTGAAATGGGAATGACAAAAATGAGCTTAATTCAATGTCAGTTTAGTGAGCGTAAATCGGTAAATATAGATCGCTTACATAAAATTGCTATTTCTGCTATGAAACAATCGAAGCGCTATTATTTGCCGGTAATCGAAGAACAAGTTTCTTTCAAAGATTTTATAAAGGCGCATCCAGTCGGTAGTATTGCCCATTGTTATGATAGCCCAAAAAAGAATGTTAAAGGTCTAATGTTAGTTGGGCCATTATTAATTGGACCTGAAGGTGATTTTTCTTTGGATGAGGTTGCACTAGCAGAAAATTCCGGATATTCCAGCATTAGCCTTGGTGATTACCGATTAAGAACAGAAACGGCGGCATTACTCGCGGTTTTTCATGCTTCAATTGCTTGAGGAAACCTTGGTTTTAATCCTGTGTTAATTATATTAAATTTGTGTTAAGTTAATTCACATTAATTTAATATGAAGAAGGCAATAAAATTATTAATTCTACCACTTTTTTTTATTGGTTTGGATATATATTTCCGCTCCTCTTTGTTGCCTTTTTATAGCTCCAGCCAACTCTTTTTTTACCTTTTTTCGCTTGTTGTTTCGATAGGGTATTTTATTTTAATAGTTACTTTTTTACGGAGTTTCATGGATAAAAAATGGGTGTATTATCCAATTTTTATAGTATTCCTCATTCCCTGGATTACGAGTTTTATTGCTTCATTTTCCTTTTATTCTATGAATGGAATTTTCCCTAATTATTATACTTTTTTGTATTTCAAAACGGAACCGAAAAGTGCCTTCATGATTATTCGTGATTTGGGTGGTTATTGGGAATTATTTCTTATTCTCTTAGGAATAATAGCGCTTATTTTTTGTGTTAATTGGTTTGTTAGATCACATGTGGTATTACTAACAAAGAAGCGACTCTTGACCATTTTTTTTATTCAGTTGCTGGCTTTCGAATCCTTGGTTTATTTTCATGGTAAGTACGATCAGTGTGCCATAGTAGATGTGAATTTTGCCGCTTGTATTCAACGACATGCTGCTAAAAGTAATGATTTTGAATCTTTTAATGGCGCCGGACTTTCCACTCGCCACCAACCTAAATTAAGGAAGTTAAAAACAAAAAAGAAGTTTAATGTGGTGGTAGTTATCTTCGAAAGTTTGCGTAAAAGAAGTTTGCAAGTTTATGGCCATAAGCATTCAACTACTCCGAATTTACTTGCTTTTAGCAAACAATATGGGGCTGGGTTTTATCAAATGCAACAAGCTGTAAGTGTTTCGTCTACAACTATGCTTGCTGTCCCAGCGATATTAACAGGCATTAATCCTTGCCAAGATTCTTCTGTGCTTTATCATCAACCATTGATATGGGAGTTGGGACAAATGCTGAATTATAAAACATTTTTTATTTCTTCTCATACCCTAGAATGGTATCGTTTTGATCGCTTTTTTTCGAAAGAAAACCTCGACGTTTGGTGGAATCAGGATAATTCTGGGCATCCTTTTTATAATGATTTAGGGCATAGCGATGCCTTGACAATAGAAAAAGTGAATCAAACGATTAATCAATTTTCCAAGGAACCTTTCTTTGGTGTTTTTCAATTAAATACTACGCACTTTCCATACGAATCTCCTGAAAAATATAAAAAATGGGCGGGATCTTTTAGCAACAATTATGATAATTCAGTCTATTATCAAGATGTCCTTATTGGACGATTTTTAGCGAATTTGAAAGAGCAAAAATTATTGGAAAATACTATTGTCATATTTGCAAGTGACCATGGAGAATCGATGTTGGAACATCATAATATGGGGCATGTCGAAAATTATTATTCCGAAGCAATAAGCATTCCTATGTTTGCCTATATCCCTCCTTCTTTGTTGTCAACAGAAGAAGCTGCCGCTTTGCGCTATAATTGCAGCCAGTTGACTTCAAACATTGACATTGCTCCAACGCTTGTGGATCTATTAGATTTGAATAAGAATAAGGATCTAAAACCTTTTTTATCGCGTTATATGGGCTTTAGTTTATTAAAACCAATTCCGAATGATCGAAAAGTTATTTCCTTAAATAATAACCAGATTGCTTCTTTTAATACGGGGCTTTCAGTGGCAAGTAAAGATTGGCATTACCTTTTTAGGACGAATATTGTCCCCAATAGAGAAGAGTTCTATTTTTGGAAAAAAGACATTGGGGAACTTATAAATAGGAATAAGCAACTGAAAAAAAAGCAACGTCAAGAAATCCTACAGTTTATTAAAAACTTTAAGGTTTGTGAGAAGTATTTTATGAATTTTCAATGATGTGATTCCCCTTTATTATAGCCCAGCGGAAGTGATATTTCCATCTGAAATGAGCGATTCTCCTTTCATTTTTAAATACAATTGAATCAGCGCAATAACATCCTTTTCGCAATAAATTCGGATCCGATCTAAATCCTTTTCTTCGTAGTATACTCGCGCAACATCCGCACCAGTAATATCATCTTTTGGTGTAGGAATATTAAATACGTGACATAAAAGTGACAAGGAAGTATAGGCTTTGTAATCACCAAATTTCCACATTTCCATGGTGTCGATGTGTTTTATTTCCCAAGGTTTTTTACCGCCTAAATCCAAACAAGTTGGGAGCGAAATACCATTGATAAGCATACGCCTGCAAATATATGGGAAGTCAAATTCTTTGGCATTATGACCGCATAATACATGGTCGTTGGTGTTATAATGATCATCGAGTAACTTCTTGAATTGTTTCAATAAGGTTTCTTCATCGTCATGGGCAAAAGATTTAAGTCGCATGGACCTTCCTAATGTCGTTTTGTGAATCATTCCAATGGAAATGCAAATGATCTTGCCGAATTCCGAAAGTATGCCTCCTTTTTCATTGTAGATCATTTCAAATGATTTTTCTTCGTTTTGTGCAAAACGATTCTTGGCATTAAATAACTCTTTCGTTTTCTCGTCTAATTTTGCGTATTCATAGGTTTGTGGTACGGTCTCTATATCTAGAAAAAGTATTTTTTCAAGGGGAATGTAATTGCTCATTATTTTAAATTTTTAAATGAAAATAGTCAATTTTTATAGATTATCCAACAAAAAACGTGATTTTTGTCTCTTATTTTTATAAAGTGGAAAGCCAACTAATTTTTACTGGAAGTAAAACCGAAAGGTATGAGGCCTTGATTCCACAGCTTAAAGCACTAATCGCTTCTGAAACGGATCAAGTAGCAAATTATGCGAACATCAGCGCCGTTTTAAAAGAGTGTTTTGGTTTTTTTTGGGTGGGTTTTTATCGTGTTATTGAAAACGAACTAGTTCTTGGACCATTTCAAGGACCTATCGCATGTACAAGAATCTCTTTTGGAAAAGGAGTTTGTGGGACCGCATGGAAGGAAATGAAAACGATTGTTGTTCCTGATGTTGAAAAATTTCCAGGTCATATTGCTTGTAGTTCTCAAACAAAAAGTGAAATTGTTGTCCCTGTTTTTGTGGATGGAAAAGTAATCGCTGTTTTAGATGTTGATAGTGATATAAACGATAACTTTGATGAATTAGATGTCAAATACTTGGAGATGTTATGCGGATTATTAAGCTAGGTTTTATATTTCTTCTGCTTCTCTCCTCATGCGCTCAAGTTGGAACAATTACAGGTGGCGAAAAAGATGTTACTGCTCCAAAAATAAAAAAGAGGTCCATTCCTGAAGGCGCGGTGAATTTTAATTCAAAAGAAATATCCCTTGATTTTGATGAATATTTTCAGTTGGTACAGTCGCAGGGAAATATTGCCATTGTGCCGCCCGATGCACTAATTTCATGTAAGGTGAATAAAAAAAGACTTGCCCTGTCGTGGTCGGAACAACTAAAGCCAGCTACCACGTATCGAATTTATCTTAACAGTGCGGTGAAGGATGTTTCTGAAGGAAACAGCGAACTCATAAATCTTATTTTTTCAACTGGGCCTACCATCGATTCGTTGGTTTTTAATGCGCTTGTTTTTGATGCCTTTTATGGAACACCGATTGAAAATGTATTGTTAGGTTTATACGATTCTTTAAACCAAAAAATCCCTAGGTATTTTATTCAATCGAATGCTGATGGCATGGCCACTATTAAAAATATTGCAAAAGGAACTTATTTCTGCAAGGCCATGATCGATCTCAATAAAGACCTGACAATGCAAGAAAGTGAAATTCAAGGGGGAAGTTTTGAGGGAATTACGATAGATGGTGATTTTCATGATACCCTTCATATTGGGCTTTCAAAACCTTTTAGTAAAGACAAAATCAAGAACATAAAATATATCCCACCGGGTTTAATCGGGCTTCATTTCCCAAAAGACAAGAATACAGATAGTTTGTATTTTAACGGGAATCGAATCACACAATTTTTTACAGCGGGAACCGATAGCCTATTACTGTCTACTGGCGTTATTACAAGTGATGTTTCCTACTTAGTTGTTGGAAGTGATACCACCCGTATTCGAACAGTTTTAAAAGACCGTTCTTTGAAATTGAATCCAAAGTTGCTTCCACAAAATCCATCGAATGCCTATCCTTTTCATGCCATTTTTGAAGTGAAGGATAAAATTACTGGAATAGATCTTCAAAAGATGAGCGTCTTAAATTTAACGGATAGCACGAAAATAACACCAGATTCCGTTGTGTTTTCCGGCAATAAGCTTGAATTCTTTTTGAAGTGGAATAGTTTGAGCAGCGTTTTAATTCATGGTGATGAAGGGGCAATTACGGGAGGTTCTGGCGCGATTAGTAGTGGTTTTACTTCTAAAGTAAGTGTCTCTCAAAAGCGAGATTACGGAAGTATTGTGTTAAATAGCAATACACAAACAGAAAATGCCATTATTCAATTGATGAAAGGGGAAGTGCTTGTTCGCGAAATAGCGGCCAATAAAACAAAAAAGTATGTCTTCACCGATCTAATCCCGGGTGAATATTACGTAAGAATAGTACTCGATGCGAATAATAATGGTAGTTGGGATCCCATTAATTGGGAAGAAAAACGGCAAGCGGAAACCATTTTGTGGTACCGATCCATCCTAAAAGTGAGGGCTAATTGGGAAGTTGAAGGGACTTTAACGGATTAAGCGTTGAGATTTCACATAATAAGTAAGTTCATCCAATAATTGCTTATCGTTCCCTTAAAATTAGTTACCCTTCTTCTTGTGCATTTATTGGTTGACGAAAACGTGTATATTTCTACCAAGAAGTGTAGTGTTATTTCTTTCAATTAAAGAGTTTTAGCTGGCGGAATCTCGCTACTACGTTTTTGCTAGAGAAATCCAGAAATTTATTTTTCAACAAGTGAAAATGTAGTTTATAAATTACCTAATTTTAAGATTCCAATTTTTTCCATTTATGTACATAGTTTTTGATACCGAGACAACGGGCTTGCCGGCGAATTTTGATGCGCCGATAAGTGATACTGATAATTGGCCTCGGGTCGTTCAGTTGGCTTGGCAAATTCATGATGACATGGGCGGACTTATCCTACAAAAGGATTTTATAATCAAGCCTGTAGGATATAATGTCCCCTTCAAAGCAGAAAGCTTGCATGGAATATCAACTGAATTAGCCGATTTGCTTGGGGAAGATATGTCGGTTGTATTAAATTTATTTAAAAGTGATTTAGCCAAGGCTGATTTTATGGTTGGGCATAATCTAAAGTTTGATGTGAATATCATGGGCTGCGAATTTTTTAGATTGCAAGAGGAATCTCCATTTTTGGGTATTCCCATCTTGGATACCTGCTCTGAAGAAACGGCTGTACTTTGTCAATTAGGAGGACGAAAAGGGGGCGGCTTCAAAAAACCGACTTTAACGGAATTGGTCATTTTTCTTTTTAATCAACCCTTTGATGAGGCACATAACGCTACAGCGGACGTCGAGGCTACGACTCGATGCTTCTTAGAATTAATTCGCCGGGGACATTTCTCTGAAGAACTATTAAAAAAAGAAGCAGGTTACTTGAGAAGATTTAGCGAGGCGAATCCATCTCTGATAGCTCCTATTGGATTAACGCATCTTAATTTAAAAGCAGAAAGTGCTAAATTAGTTCCTGCCTCTGTTCCGAATCAAAAAAAGGAAATTTCTGAAGACCTAGCATCCGCTTTTGAGGAAGCAAATTTTGTGCACCTACACAATCATTCTCAATATTCTATTCTGCAATCAAGTTCTGATATTAAGTCTTTAGTTAGAAAAGCAGGTGAATTAAACATGTCAGCTCTTGCCATAACGGATCTTGGAAATTTGATGGCTGCTTTTCATTTTGAAAAAGCGGTTAGTGACTATAACAAAAACATAAAGAAAGAGAAAACCTCCACGTCGAATGATGGCGATGAATTTCACAAAAAAGAGATGTTGCCAATTATTGGTTGTGTATTTAATGTGTGCGCTAACTATTTAGATAAGACACGCCAAGATAATGGTTCTCAAATGGTCTTTTTAGCAAAAAATAAAAATGGCTATCAAAATTTAATCAAGTTGGCTTCGCTTTCCTACACGAAAGGGAAGTACTATGTCCCAAGGATTGACAAAGGTTTAATTGAACAGTACCACGATGATATAATTGTTCTTTCAGGAAATTCCTACGGCGAAATCCCTAACTTAATTTTAAATGTTGGGGAAAAACAAGCGGAGGATTCATTGATTTGGTGGAAGAACTTGTTTCAGGATGATTTTTACATCGAAATTAACCGCTTTGAAATCGAATCGGAGGATAGGTTGAATCAAGTGTTAGTTGATCTCGCGAATAAACATGCGGTGAAAATTGTTGCAACCAACAATACTTTTTATATTGAACAAAAAGATGCTGTAGCCCACGACATCTTACTATGCGTGAAAGACAATGAGTTGGTTTCTACACCAATAGGAAGAGGCAGGGGATACCGTTTTGGAATGCCAAATAATCAGTTCTATTTTAAATCTCCTGATGAAATGAAGCGACTTTTCGCTAATCTTCCGGAGGCGATAATTAATATCCAAGAAATAATAGATAAATGTGAGCATTATTCTTTAGCACGAGAAGTTTTACTTCCTGCCTTTGATATTCCCAGCGAATTTATCCATGAAATCGATGCAGAAACAGGATCAAAACTTGGGGAAAATGCCTATTTGCGTCATTTAAGCTATGAAGGTGCTAAAAAACGCTACGGTGAATTAACGGATGAATTAATCGAGCGAATAGATTTTGAGTTGGAGACCATTAAAAACACTGGTTATCCGGGCTATTTCTTAATTGTTCAAGACTTTTGTAATGCGGCGCGTGAAATGGGTGTTTCGGTTGGTCCAGGAAGAGGGTCGGCAGCAGGATCTGTTGTTGCTTATGCGACCAAAATAACGAATGTTGATCCGATAAAGTATGATTTACTTTTTGAGCGCTTTCTAAATCCTGATCGTATATCTATGCCAGATATCGATATTGATTTTGATGATGAGGGTCGAAGTAAAGTAATTGATTATGTAATTCAAAAATATGGGGTGAGTCAGGTCGCTCAAATTATTACGTATGGCACCATGGCGGCAAAATCTGCCGTTCGTGATGCTGCAAGGGTCCTTAATTTATCCCTGCCTGATGCGGACCGATTGGCCAAGCTTATTCCTGACATTTCATTGAAAAAGCTTTTTTCAATGGAAGATTTTCTATTGTCGGATGAATTAAAAAATAACCAGGAGGCCTTTAACAATGCAAAAGAATTAAGGGGGATTTATAAAGGAACAGATTTAAAAGGACTCGTCCTTCAGAAGGCAATGGAAATTGAAGGGACCGTTCGAAATACCGGAATACATGCCTGCGGTGTAATTATTACCCCTGATGACATCACTAATTTTGTGCCGGTCGCTACAGCGAAGGATTCGGAAATGGTCTGCACCCAATTTGATAATTCAGTGGCTGAAGATGCGGGCTTACTGAAAATGGACTTTTTAGGATTAAAAACCCTCACCTTGATCAAAGATGCGGTAAAAATTATTATTGAAAATCGAGGAATTGTCTTGGATCCAGATGAATTTGCGGACGATGACCTAAAAACGTATTCCCTCTTTCAAAAAGGGGAAACGGTAGGCATTTTTCAGTATGAATCGGCAGGAATGCAAAAATACTTGAAGGAATTGAAGCCAACTGAATTTGCGGATTTAATCGCAATGAATGCGCTATATAGGCCAGGACCATTGGAGTACATTCCATCATTTATTAAACGCAAACATGGTGTCGAACCGATTGTGTATGATTTGGATGATTGTTCCGAATATTTAAAAGAAACGTATGGCATTACAGTCTACCAAGAGCAAGTAATGCTTTTGTCACAAAGACTAGCAGATTTCACGAAAGGGCAGGCAGATACTTTGCGTAAAGCAATGGGTAAAAAGGATGCGAAGGTTTTAAGTAAAATGAAGCCAATATTCATAGATCAAGGTGGATTGAAGGGGCATGATGCCACGAAGCTTGAAAAAATATGGAAAGATTGGGAGGCATTTGCATCGTATGCGTTTAATAAATCCCACTCTACTTGTTATGCGTGGATTGCTTACCAAACGGCTTTCTTAAAAGCGAATTATCCAGCTGAATACATGGCCTCTGTATTGAGCAACAATATGAGCGACATGAAACAGGTTACTTTTTTCATGGAAGAATGTAAAAGAATGGAGATTCCAGTTCTTGGGCCTGATGTAAATGAATCTAAAATGAATTTCACGGTAAATAAAGATGGCGCTATTCGATTTGGTCTCGGCGCTATTCGTGGCATGGGTGCTGGACCGGTAGAAGCAATTATTGAAGGAAGGAAAACCGAGCATTATACGTCAATTTTCGATTTCTCAAAGAAAGTTAATTTATCAAGTTGTACGAAACGTGTATTTGAATGCCTTGTTTATGCAGGAGGTTTTGATTCATTCAAGGGGGTTAATCGCTCTCAATATCTTTTAAAAGATAACAGCGGTAGATTATTCGTCGAAAGTGTTCATAGATATGGGGAATTGTATCAGTCTAATTTAAATTCGCCGCAATACGATATATTCGGAACTAAAACCGACAATCTTTTACCTGAACCCGTAATTCCTTATTGCGATGAATGGGCAAGTAGCTTTAAGTTAAGTAAGGAAAAAGAAATGATAGGAATTTATATATCTGGCCATCCCTTGGACGATTTCAAAGTTGAAATCAGTGCTTTTTGCCCAGCAAATGTGGGTATGCTTTCTGATTTCGATAAAAATAAGGGACGTGATTTGTTTTTTGCTGCGGTGGTAACAAGTGTTGAACATCGTTTAACCCGGGCAGGAGATCCTTTCGGAACATTTGTTTTTGAAGATTATGCTGATCAATTTAAGTTGAATATTTTTAAGGAAAACTACTTAAAATTCAAGCACTTTATGGTGCCGGGCACTTTTATTACGCTTCGTGGAAGAATTGAAATACCTCGTTATCGAACTGATCTAGAGTTCGTGGTAAGCAGTATTGAATTATTGGAAGATTTACGCGACAAGAAAACTAAAAACATTCAGTTAACCATTTTAAATTCCGATTTAGATAAGTTGTTAATTGATGAATTAAGCGGTGTGTTCCTTAACAATACAGGAAATTGTCCTATTGAATTTACGATTATTGATAGTCTAGATGGGGTGGAGATAAAAATGCCCTCACGCTCTGTAAAGGTTAAACCAGGAACGGAACTTTATAAAGAATTGCAACGCTTAAATGTCTTGTTTAAGTTAAATTGACTAAAGCTTTTTAGAGGTGGAGTGCAAGTAATCTTTAGTTATTCTTAATAATTTGAAAAGATTTAAGTTGATCCTTACCGATTTTTAAGTGGTAAGTCCCATTGGGTAAGGCAGATAAATTAACTTCAGTTTCCAATGAAGTCAAAATACCTGTTTGTACTATTCCTCCCAAAGCATTGTAAATCGTATAAGAACTAGTTAGTAGATTCGATTTAATCGTGATTGAAGTAGATAAGGGGTTTGGAAAAACGATTAGATCTTGATTAGGAACTTGACTGATGGAGTTCATACTTAAGATGCCTCTTTTGTAAATTACCTTACCAGAAATGGCATCTTGAAAAACACAATGTACCTTCCCATTCGCATAAATTATATCCGGATTACTTTGTGAACCCATGGTTGAATCATTAACAATTGCTTTAGAATCCACTAGTTCTTGGATTGAGCCACTTACTGTAATCCCAGCGTAAATATCGTTGTTTGAAGGGGAGTTTTCTTGCCAAATCAAGACAATTGTATCATTTTCCCCGGAAATCCTGGGGTAATTTTGTGCTCCGTTTATATTTCCAGGGGGCGTCATCATGGTTTGGGTTTGTAAGACAAGCGATGGGCTTGTTGCTGTTTCACTCAAATAAGCTCTGTACTTTCCCGATGCCGCGCTTGCAGAAGCGGTAAGCAGTTTTCCATTATTAAAAACGCCATGTGGACCAGTGGAAGGGCAGGAATTTACCACCCAATTTAGGTCGTTTACATTGACATAAGAAGAATAATTAGCCCCGTCATCATCTGAATAAACGGCATAAATATCTCTCACATTGGCATCGTTATTTCGGTATAATAAGGCATGTTGATTTCCATTGATGACATATTCCGCGGGACAGCAATCACATGCTTCTTGAGGAATAGCAAGGGTTATTTCCATTTCATTTTCATAGCTAAGTCCTTTATTTATTGAATGCACCACATTGTATCTTGGATTTGTCCAATTAGGATCATGAGCCATATAAACTATCGATGGATTGCTGTTTTCATCCATATCAAGGGAGGGTAACCAAGCGATACCAAGTGGGTGATTATCTACTCGAATCGTATCTGAAAAAGTGAGTCCGCCATCTAGCGATCGAAGCGAATAAACGTGACCAAGATCCATAGGCTGAGCCTTGAAAACAACGACCACAGTATCGCCATTTGAGGCTACATCTGGCCCTGTCCAAGTAGTTAAGTACGAAGCCATGTTATTTGGCAGAAGTGGTAAAGGGGTGTTAAACATCGAACCAACGAGCCTTGAAGTATAAAGTAATCCTGAAGAAGCTTTTCCAAAAACAACCAATGGAATATCTTGAGCTGTTAAACAAATTCGAGGCCTTGTGTTTCCAAATTGATTGGTTTGTGTCACAAAAATTTCCTCCTCCCAAGAGATAATAGGCTGAGCCCAAGAAATCACCGTGAGAAATGTGAGTAGAGATGCGATCAATAGTTTCATAGAAAATTCATTAATGAATATAAATTTATCTATTTGAATGAAATTTCCGAGAAGAACATGTATTTTTTTTAATTAATCAATGTTGTTTTATAAAAAAAATCCTCACCGCTGTATCTGCTGCGGTGAGGATTTTTTTGTTTTTCAATAAAAATAAATGTCTTTTATTATTCTGAAAAAAATCAATTGTATGGCATAATGAGGAATCAACGATTAAAGAGATGCCAGTAAATGACCTTAATTTTCTTCTAAATGAATTTCGTGTCTATCGTTACCATCTAAATAATAATACCAAAATTCTTTTTCTTTTAATC
>CAMCQW010000032.1 GCA_945877045.1 Chryseobacterium gleum | reverse complement strand
CTTCCACTTTCATAGTTCAGGATTTCCTCCATCAATTTACCGTCTATAAAAGTCCGTTTTTCAAAGATTCGATTGTCGTTGTATGTTCTTTCACACGTGCCATTTAAGGGCGTTTTTAAATCCGTTTCATAGTAAATAGAGAAAAGATAGTTACCGCCTTTTTTATTCTGGTACTTGAATTCACAATCGTTTTGTGAAAAGGCGATGTGGGAAACAAACAGCAGTAGAAAGGGATACAAATTCATAAAATGAAGGCAGTCGTTTGGTGTTCAAAAATACAGCTACCTTTTGAAAAAGTTCAATTTGTTTCCTTTATTTTTTAATAATAAAGACGAATTGATTTTAACTATTATTTAAACCTACGGTTCAATAATAGTATAAGTTATACCAACCTTAATAGGGGCAATTAAGCGCTGGGAATAGAGGAATTAAATAGATTTAATATGTATTATTAAGGTACGCTTCATATTAGTCAACAACCCTTAAAATTCCTGTTGCAGGTACTGATGATTTAACACCATTGCGAGTATAAAAAATTTCGATGGCCACTTTTTTTCCTGTTCTTACTTTATCGACACAACTTCCCGGGACAACTTTCCCACTAAAAGGGATATCATCAATAGTTCCACCAGTAACATTGAAAGTAATACCCGTAAAAGGCGAATCTGATCCAAGACTTACATTAGCAATAAAACCTGTAGACTTCGAGATAGTAGACCCTGATACTCGAGCGCCTGGAAATGGCTTAACTTTATATCTAAAAGTGCCAAATGCATGTCTTAGTGAATCTTTATCGATTCCAGTTAAGGTAATAGAAACTTGTCTTGTTCCTGAAGCAACATGAACATAGTAGCCTTTGTAATCACCATTCGCATCGCTCCAAGATGCTGTGTCCGCTCTACCGCCTTCAACACTTATTTCGCACCTTTCCATACCCGTAGCGGCTGCTACAATTTTGTTATTCCAACCGGTGTACATAATAGAAAGCTCAGGGGTGGAGATTGTTCCTTGAGCACTAACAAGTAGATTCAGGGTTAAAAAAGCGAAGCAGATTATTTTTTTCATAATTTACTGATTTAAGTTTTTAATTATTTCTTCGATTAGATAGGAATAGGTTGTTATTTCTTTACTGTTTTTTTTATCAAAATTGTATTTTTTACCTTTACTATTTGTCATTGTTTTTACCCAAGGAAGTTTGTCAAATTTGGGAGAAGGAATATCTTTTAGCTTAACCTCTGTCGCGTTGAAATAATCAAAGTTTAAGATAATGGACTGTTTTTTTGTAGTATTATTTTCTTTGGTAAATAGTAAATTTCTCACAATATTTACACCATCACACCAGGCCATTAATGCATACGCGTTTGGCTCCTCAATGTCTCGCCAGTAAATGGTTTCCTGTATGTCTTTTCTAACCAAGTCGTTAATTTTTGTTTGTTCCCACCAACTGTTCAATTTATCTCGATCTACAGTCAAAAGTAATTCGTAATCTGGATCTGCTGTTATAGCTGAATCAAGAAATACTTGCAGCGTTTGGTCTGTTCTTACAACAATAATTGAGTCCTCAGGATCAGATATCCGAGGCAATCTCAGATATTCACCAATTTCTTCTTTGCAACGGTATTCTTTCTCATAAATAGGAAGGGGACCTGCATCAAATTGTTCCATTAGTTTCGATTCTTCTGGTAAAGAAGCGAAGTCATTAAAATCTTCACCAAAGTAGCTAACATTTGCACAGTCACCGTATGCATCAAACTGCTTTTTTCTGAAATTATCATATAACTCTTTTGATAGTGGAGCACTCAGTTTAAAGAGAGTGTTAATCCCTTCGGTATAATACCCGTTATCATCATCTATCATTAATAGTAGTTCACCCATCGGGATTGAAAACACAACCTGTTTTTTTTCACCTTCTTTAATCGATCGGCAAAAATGAACTATTCTGGAATCGTAAGAATCGGTTTCGTTGATTTGAATCAAAATTAAATCAATTCCCTTGATGCAAAATTGTTTTTCAGTACGCACTTTAACAATATAGCCAACATTTGTCGCTTCCCACCAACGAGTGAGTTTATTTCTATCAATAGCTAACAAAGATTCATAATCCGGATCTGCTGCCATAATTGAATCAAGAAACACTTGCAGTGTTTGGTCTGTTCTTACGATAAGAAGTGTATCCTCAGGATCAGACATCCGGGGTATTTTAAGGTCTTTACGAACTTCAAACTTTTCAAATTCATTAAGAATGGATTCATATTCTTTCATTTCTGACCCATCCTTCAACCCATAATCTAAATTATTACGGTATGAATATTCGTATGATTCTATAATATGGTCTTTTAATATACCAATGTTGTTATTTAATAAACCCATTAAACTTAATTGGTCATTATAATCAAAAACTGATTGGGAGGCATTGTTTTTCTCTATAACAACAAAACGTTGTGCTAATAAAGAAGTTAAGCTGCTAAGAAAGAAGGTAAATAGAATTGTTTTTCTCATGGTTGATATCTTAACGTTGTATAATACTCACTAAAAAAGATTATATATTACCTATCAGTTGGAAATAGGTCTATAATCGGTAAAGAGGAGTTTATTCTTTTGTTATTTATTATCTTGAACGGCCTCGTTTGAAATCGTTACTTGTTTTAAGTACTTTTGACCTTTAACCTTGCGATAATAACTTTCGTTATACAATTTAAGAGCCTATCCTGATTTCGTATAGAACGATATTATGGGACGTATCACTTTGTCTCTCTATTTTCCCCTAATTATTTGAGGGGGTATTTTGATTGAATGTAATTCACATCCAACCAAGAGCCAGCGTTGAAACAATCGATACCATGGTGTGATAGAAATTGAGCGGCATGCCCACTTCTTCCACCGCTTGCGCAACAGAGAACCAAGGGGTGTTTCATGGCCTTTAACTCGTCCATCCTATTTTCAATTTCTTTTAACGGGATGTTTATTGATCCATCTACATGGCCCCCACTAAATTCTTCTTTTGTCCTAACATCTACGATCGTCCCTTGTTTTTCTTTGATGATTTTTTCTTTGTCCATGATTATTTATTTATGGGTTTTTCTTTTTGAAACAGATTGAATTCTTGCAAGTCGATTCGCACAATAATCAACGACAGCCACAAAGGTACTTAAAAGCATAGAACAATCAATTGGCGCATCTTCGATAGATTGACGATGAGTTTTAGGCCTATTAACGATATCTATCACGTAAATAAGAAGGCAGGAATTCAATGAAATATATGAAAAAAGCCATGTAGCGTGTATAAGGATTTTTTAGCATCATCGTATTCATATTTAAAACTGGAAGGGATCACGGTATAAAAATATACGCCATCAGTTAGTTTCACGCCATTTTGATCGTTTCCTGCCCAGTCGTTTTGATAGGCGTCATTTTCATATAGTAGAACGCGCCATCTATTAAAAATTCTTAATTGAACGGATTCATAATCTTGTAAATTTGTCACCAAGAAATAATCATTTATTCCATCTCCATTAATGGTCATAACGTTGGGCGCTTCAAGAGGACATTGATTATAGACGAAGATTTCGTTCGAAGAGATTGTTTTGCCACAAGCGTCTAAGACCTCAAGCGAATAAAGATTTAGGTTTGGATTTAACAATGAGCCATTGATTGGGATGGTGTCATTATTTGGAAGCCCTCCTGGCTCCCAATCATAATTATATGGAGGCATTCCATTGCTGACTTGACACCACAAATTAGCGGTCTCGCCCATCATACCGCACAAATTCAAGGAATCGATATAAACCATTTCGAGGTCTTGGTAATCAATTAAATTTAACGCGATTGATGTTGTATCGAATGTACCATCACATGGGTTTGGAACGATTACGCTAAAATAAACCGTTTCAGTATCTTCAATTAAGGCGTCAAACAACGCTTCAATTCCAATAGTATCGGCAAAAACTCCAATTGGAATCACAAGGGAGTCTAAAATAAAAGGATAATCCACACCATTACTTGCTGTTCCGCCCAATAGAATTTGAACCACTAGTGCTTCTGTTGTATCTATCCGAGAAATTATAAATCCAGCATATCCGCAATCTTCAATTAGTTGAGGAGGCCCGGTGATATTTACGCTAATAGGAATGTCAACTTGACAAGAGACAACCCTAAATGCGAAGGTTCGAATTTTTGTATTGATTAGCACCCCATTTCTATATTCTTTTACGGCGACCCCAGCCACGTAATTTCCTATTAAATTTGGCGAAAAAGTCACCATTCCTGTTTGACTATTAACTGTTACCGATGACCCCGTTCCAAATGGCACTAAGGAAGAATAGGTTGGATTCCACAAGACATCTTGGTAAGGCGGTGGACTTTCTGGATTAGGAATTACATTCGCAATACTCCCACCAAGAAAGGGCGCCGCTAATTCATAAACCAAGGAATCGCCGTCTGGATCAAAGGCTGAATGGTCAAAGTTCAAGGTATTTTGGGCGCATAATACCAAAGGAGGGTAGTTAATGAAGCGTGCTCCTTGATTATTCACCAGGATTAAATCCGATCCAGGAACAAAAGTTGTTAGGGTAATGCCATTATTTGCAGGATCTACAATATTATCTATATTTCCCGCCCAGCAACATCTTTGATAAGAAATATGGTAACCCATGGCATTCATGGGCAGATAAATGGTGTCTATATAAACGCCTTTTTCAACACAAATGTTATTCGGTGGGGTTACACAAGGGTCATCATAAACAATGGGCAATATATTACTGCTAAAAAGATTTATTACATATTCACCATAATAAGAGCCATCGCCATTAAAAACAGTAAAGGCAAGCGGATTGTCATATCCTGTTGCGCTGTTACAATCCCTATATATTTCTAAGGTAACTTTATACATGTTATTTCCTAATGAATCATAATAAATTTCACCCCCAAGAATATGGGTGGCAAAAGATTGATTGCTAAGAAACAATGTCAGAAGGACGGAAATAATTAAACTAAATCTTTTAATCATTTAAGTAGATTATTGTAGGTAAACACAGCTTAATTCTGGGCAAACAAGTCAGCCTAGTCAACTATAAATATTCTTTCAGTACTGCCGAATAGATATAGAAAAGAAGTGCATTTTTCTTTTTAGCGACTTAACGCCCAGTTAAATCAACGATAATATAGTATCGTTTAACCAAATATATGGAATTTTGTTTAGCAACGCAAAAATAACAGGTGAAACATTGCTACAGAGAAACTTAATCGATAACAAATTTCTAGTCCTTTTTATCCACCCGAGGTCTATTGGCGCTATTTGCTAGCTCCCAAGCAATAGCGAAAGCTAGTTGCGTACGCTTTGTTAAGGCATCAAATTCAATTTTTTCCACCTCGTCGCTTGCTTGATGATAATCACCGTGAATACCATTAAATAGAAAGACAACAGGGATTTTGTGTTGCGCAAAATTATAGTGATCAGAACGATAATAATACCTGTTTGGGTCTTTTTTTTTATTGAATTTATAATCAAGTTTTATATTGATGTATTTTTTATTGGCATTTTCACAAGCGTCGTATAGATCTGTAGAAAGAAAGTTTGAGCCAATAAGGTAAACGTAATTATTCGAGTTTTTATGAAATTCATCGCGTCTTCCAATCATATCGATATTGACATCAGCGATTGTTTTTTCAAGCGGGAATAAGGGATTCTCTGTATAAAACCGAGAGCCATGCAATCCGTGTTCTTCACCGGTTACGTGCAAAAAAAGAATGGATCGTTTTGGTCCGTGACCTTCATTTTTAGCTGTTTGAAATGCTTGGGCAATTTCTAATAACGCCACAGTGCCAGACCCATCATCGTCTGCTCCGTTATAAACTTCGCCTCCACTTACGCCAATATGATCATAATGCGCAGAAACAACTAATATTTCATCGGGTTTTTCACTTCCTTCAATGAATGCCCAAATGTTTTCTGAGTCCGAGAGTCCTTCATCATACCCGGCATTCATAAATGCAGCAGGAATGTATTGATAATAATCCTTTGCACCAGTAGGGAATGAAACACCTATTTTTTTATAGGTGTCAATGAGGTACATTCCTGCCTTTTTTTGCCCTTTGGAACCAGTTTCTCTCCCTTCCATAGAGTCTGCAGCTACGATAGTGAGGTGAGTCCTTAATTCATCTTCTGTGATTGTTTGAATGTATTTCGTCGCATTTACAGGACCCTTCGATTGCGATAAGGCAACTCTAGGAAAGGTCGAAAACGCAAATAAAGCGATTAATAGATAGATTTTATTGGTTCTCATAATCGTAAGCTTTACTATAAAGTTATTATTATTTAAGAGAACCCTCCTTTATTGTTACATGATAACAACAAGGCCGCTTACTAATTCAATTAGCAAGGTTGATAACAATGATAAATACAGCAGCTTATTTTATCCCTAAAAAGGCCTTTGCTTGCTTATCTTCTGGTTCAAGTGAATACACAATACTCCAGCATTCTTTCGCCTTAGCAGGGTCTTTAGAGGAAGAATTAACGTAGTAATCGCCGAGGTATTTTGATGCTTCAAGAACAAATGCTTTGTATTTGGTACTACTTCTTTCTTCAACAACGACTAGATCAATCACGGATTGATATGACTTCACCGCTAACCAATTTGCTTTTGTGCTATCTGTAGCAATTTGAGCTCTAGCTCGCCAAAAATATCCAGGGATGTATTTAGAGGATAATTTATTTAAACTTGAAAAGGCACTATCCGCAGCCACATAGTTTTTGGGCCCAAAATAGTAGGCTCGTCCAAGGTCATAATATTCCCCACCAACAAGTTTATTGTTTGCTAATTTATATTCGTATTTAGCAATAACACCATTATAATTTTTAAACTTCATATACAGTTTTGCCAAATCACTCGCTAATTCCAATGCGGATTTTTCATCTAAGCTTGAAGTTTTCTCAAATTCAATGATCGCAAGTGAGTCTTGCCCATTTTTTGACAGGAGCATCCCCTTATACTTGTAATCCGTAAACACTATTTTATCGGCAGGACATGTGGCGAAAAATAGAGCGCTTGCTTCGAGACCTTTTTTTATTGCATCTGGTTCAGTGGTACATTCGTAATACGAATAGCTTAGCATTCGATCAATAAAATAATTAGTAAAGGCATTATTTTTTACAGACAGTACTTCCGGGATAGCCTCACAATAACGTCCCCCTTTAAATAAAGCAACGGCATAGCGAAAGCGTGAATCATATGAATTATTTAAACTCAAGTATTTTTGCCAGTTTTCTATTGCCTTTTCTGTTTGATTAAACATCATGTTCAGCTCTGCATTTTCTCTGTAGGATGGGGCATAAGTCGGATCAATCGATTTCGCTATTTTGTATAAGGAATCTGCCAGGCGATAATTTTTTGCTCGCTGATATAATTTGGCTGTACGCACGATGCCTTTTGGAGATTTAGGATTTATTTTTAACACTTCATTATAACTTTTAATAGCAGCCGAACCGTTTTCTGGAGTCTTGTAGTTCAACGCATCTCCCATAAGTAAATGACAATCAATATCGGCTGGAGTTTTCTTTATAGCCAAACTAAGAAGGCGAATAGCCTCGTCTAAATTTTTAGCATCAGCAGTCAGATATGCTTTGGCAACACATCGAAGGATTTCGGAATTTTTGTTTTTGGTCATTGATAAAGCTAAAGCAAATTGACTTTGTGCTCCAGCAACGTCACCCTTCATTAATAGTGCTTTTCCGACACCTACAAAAGAGAAGGGGGATTTTGGGTCAGCCTGCATGGTTTTATTCCAGTATATTATGGCAGAATCGAGCTCTCCCTTTTCAAAGTAGTTTTCCCCTGCATAAAAGAAATTACAAGCATCAATTGGATTTGCTGCGATGAGCTTATTAAAGTCTATAGTTGCTTCAGCGAAACGTTCATTCTCTGTTTTCTTAATTGCTTCAGTAATCGTTTGAGCGAACAATGATGTGTTAAGAAGGACAATGAATAAAGTAATTTTTTTCAATTTCATGATGTAATATTTAAGGGGTCAAAATTAAGCAAAACAATTCTCGCGCCAAAGTTAAAACTAAGAAGCTGAAAAGCATTGATTTTTTTGTAAATCTTATTACTCACTTATTAATTGGATGAGTCTTACGGGTGCAGAAGCAGGAACTAACGCTGATTTTTGAACGATTAACTGTCCTTTTTCCCCTTTCATAAACAATACAAATCCAGTATTGACACCGGATTTTTTAGCCTTGTTAATTAACCAAATCTCTCTACTTAAAGGGTATTCTTTTGTATAGATGAAGCCAGCATGTGGTTTAAAATAATCTGATTTATCATCTTTTGCAATTGCAACAACATTAATCCCTTTTACAAATCCCAAGGTGTCAAAATCATCACTGTCTGAAATCCAATTTAATCCAATAACCCCTAAAGCATTTTTATTTTCTTTTACATAATTTATAACCTCCTCATTTGAATTAACGGCAAAAAGATTTACGGGGAGCTTATTTAGATCACAGAAATTTTTTAAGTAATAAAAATTGGCAGAGTTTTGTTTGTCAAAAACGATATTGATTTTTGTCTTTAATCCTGTCCACACAGTTTTTTCACCACGAATTATTGCCTTAATTTGAGCAATAGTCATTAAAGAATCAGGATTAGCTGGGTGAAGGATAAGTGCAACCGCATCTTCCGCTATTTTATCACTTCGAACTTCAACTTGTTTTTTCTTTAATTGTGCCTTTTCTAACTTTGTAAAATCTCTTGATATACAAATTGTTTTTACAGAGTCCTTGAAAAAAGCATCAATTATTTCTCCCTCCGACGCATATATTGCCTGTATGTCAGTTTTGGGGTACTGACCTTCAAAGGTGTATATGCTGGTTTCAAATAAAGGTTTAAAGGATTCTTCCACCAAGAGGTTCATTTTTCCACGGCTATGCGTGTCGTTTCCATAAGAGAATGGGTTTTCATTGTTATTGCAGGAAGAAAGAATTAGGATAACACAGTAAATAATATACCTATAGTTCATGGTATTTGAGGAAGGATTAATTAGCATTAAAATCTTTATAAAGTCTCCAGACTCGTATTCCTGAATATATAAACAAGAGAATAATAAGCATTAACCTCCTTGTTTCGCTTAAATTTGGCTGAAGAAAATCCGTTAAAATCAGACTAAAAGCGAAGCCAATGCAAATCAGCAAAGTAAAAATGGACAAGCCCCTATTAAAAAGTTTCACGTGTTTAATTTAATAAAAAAACCAACAAGAATTTTATTTTTAAGGTTTCTAAGGATGCTGTTATTATTCAATTGCGAAATTAATCGGAATTGAACAATACGAGGAAACACTTCTTCCATTCAATTTTCCAGGCTTCCAATTTGGCATTGATTTAATTGCCTTTATAGCCGCTTTATCACAGTCAGAGCAATCTGGAACTCCTTTTGTTACTTGTACACTGGAAATAGTTCCATTTACGCTTACAACAAAACGTAGAAAGCATTTTCCTTGCACGCCATTTTCAATCGCTGTTTCTGGGAAAACCAAGTTTTTTTGAATAAAGGCCATCATTGCAGGGTATCCACCTGGAAATTCTGCTTCTTCATCAACGAAAGTTTCCGGTTCAGGCTCTTTGGTAGGCACAATAGGCGGACCTGTATCGTCAACAGGATCAGCAAAATCATCCCCTATCTGCTCTTTGGTTTCCGTATCCGCTTTTTTCTCCTCCATATCATCCTGAATAGGAGTTTCAGTTTCTACAGGAATGTCAACTACGATTGGAGGCATAAATGCAACCGTTTCTTCAACGGGAGGGGGAATGTCTTCTGGAGGTGGTGGTGGAACTTCGTCTTCAACAGGTGGAGCAGGAACGGTCATTTGTGTCGTATCTACTGGTGGAGCCGGAGGAACTACCTCTGGAATACTTTTATAGATCATCCAAGAAGTATACATTAAAACTATTGAGAACAATAATGAAAAAATAATTATCATCATTCTTTTATCATAATCTTTTCGCAAGGCATAAGCACCGTAACTTTTATTTCGATGCTCAAATACAAGTTCGTTACGATTAGACGATGATGCCTGTTGCCAAGATCTTGCAGACACATAATCATAAATTGTTATGATTAATACAAGTACGATAAGACTGATAATTGTTCCCATTTTACTTTATTTTAGATTTCATTAATGCAAATTCTGAAGGCATTAATTCAACAGGTGCAATAACACCAATTTCTGCAATTTTTAATTCATCAATCAAATCTATGAAGTTTTTGCATGTTGCTTTATCATCTGTTTTTATTAACACCTTTAGCGCATTTTTATGTCTTTTTGAATCGGAAAGTCGTCTTAAATATGTACTGTCTGCAATTTCTTTCTTTTCAAGTTTTTTACCGTAAAGATTTTTTTCACTCAGCACATATTTATTTCTATCCGCTAATAACTTCCTAACACCTTTCGTGCCAAAGCTAGTTTCTTCTAGTTTTGTTGGCCCATTTGGTCCAGGACTAGCTGCAGGATAAAACTGCCCACTATAATAATAAATTTTGTCCTCAGAAAGTAAAAATGTAATTGCGTTGTTAATTTTAGGTTGTTCGATTGGCGGATCTTTTGGGTCTATCTTTGCGGGATAAACAAGACTCATTACTTTGGGCTTACTAAATGTAGCGGTTAATACGAAAAACGTTAATAATAGAAACGCTAAATCGACCATCGGCGTCATATCAACCCTAGTGGAACTTTTCTTCGCCCTTTTTTTACCTTTGTGTTGGCCTTCACCGCCACCTTCTGCAATTTCTGACATATCGATATTTTTATATTGGCGCCAACTCCATAGAGGTGACGAAATTTAAATTATTTAATTTCAAATCTCTGAAAACATCTATCACTTTTTGAGCATGCACATACAAGGATTTACTATCTACTCGTAAAATAAACTTAGGCTTAAAGTCATTGGCGTCTGGGTTATTACCTTTGTTTTTTTCCTCCACAAAGGCAGTTCTTCCAGAATTTATTGCCGCCCGATTCCCATAATTAATCCAATCTTTTAATTGATTAGCGGTAGAATCAGTGTATGGAATTCCCGGCGTATTAAACTGCTTTCTGCCATTCGGTTCCATGTTTATGTATCCA
Source organism: Chryseobacterium gleum (assembly GCA_945877045.1). Lineage (GTDB taxonomy): Bacteria > Bacteroidota > Bacteroidia > Flavobacteriales_D > Crocinitomicaceae > UBA952. Next base: position 1,216 of record CAMCQW010000032.1, on the reverse strand, counting down.
GGTAATTCTTTCATGGTGCAGCCAAAACTGGACATGAAGGTAAATCGTTTGATTTGCTCTTCCGTGAATCCAATTTTATATTTACCAGCCATATTAGCTAACAATTCTCTTCTTGCTTCTGGATCAGACATGTTAAAGAATACCCGCCCACCTTTATCAATCGTGATTAGAACTACATTTTCAGGTATTATTTTGTCGCTTATACTACTTGGAGTATCTACGTCTACAGGCTCACTTGATCTAAAGGAAGCAGATAACATAAAAAAGGTTACAAGAAGAAACGCCAAGTCGACCATAGGTGTCATATCAATACTTGGGCTTCCCTTTGGGATTTTTATTTTAGGCATCTACAAAAAATTTAATTTAATGATCAGAAACGGTATTAATGTGATGATGCGAAATCTTGAACAATTGTAAAGCTCGCTTCATCTATGCTATATGTCATAGCATCAATTTTAGTCGAAAAGAAATTGTACATGATAATAGCGATCGTTGAACCCGCAATACCAAAAAATGTATTGATAAGTGCTTCTGAGATACCTGTAGCAAGCTGAGCAGTATCTGGTGCTCCCTGTGACATAGCAGCAAATGAACGAATCATACCCATTACAGTTCCAATTAATCCGATAAGGGTTGCAATTGATGCACATGTTGAAAGAACTACTAAGTTTTTTGATAGCATAGGTAATTCTAAAGAGGTAGCCTCTTCCAATTCTTTCTTCAATCCTTCTACTTTTTGCTCTTTGGTCATATCCTTTTCAGCACTCATGGTATTATATTTCTCTAAGCCTGCACGAACTACATTGGCTAATGAACCCTTCTGTTTATCGCATTCAGCTTTTGCACTTTCAATATTCTTTGAAGCTAACAATTCTTTTATTTTACTCACAAAGCGATCAGTTCTTCCGCTGCCTTTCGCTTGAGAAAGTGTTACGAAACGTTCGATGGAAAATATGATAATAATTAAGTTAATAGCCACTAATATAGGAACGATAAAACCTCCTTTGTATATGGTTGCTAATAAACTACCATCTAATGGTTCTCCGTTAGGGTCGTTATCCACAAAATTCCCGGGATCGCCAAAAATGTATTTGTAAATTAATACCCCAGCAATCAGTGATATTACAATTGCTAAGACGGACATTAAGGATGAAAAACCACTAGAGGTCTTTTTGGTTGTTAAAACAGATTTTCCTTTGCTCATAATTTTTAAAGT
>CAMCQW010000031.1 GCA_945877045.1 Chryseobacterium gleum | reverse complement strand
AAAATCCTTGAGAGAGAATCGTTGACAAAGTAGTACTTGTAAAATCGATCGGACGATTACCATTTCCATACCCATCAACGCGGGTTATTTTTGGTGAGGAACCGTATTCAATTAATTGGTTAGTACCACCAGCTTCAGGTGTTGGGTTATGTGGCACAGCAGAAGTAGCACTAATTGCCGTTCCATCAAAATTCAAACGAGATGAAATGTAAGGTATTTTTTGACCGTCTAAAAACAATGGGTCATTCGGGTCATACTTCTTGAATTCATTAAATGCATACGCAACAGCAACATAGTAATATGTTTTGTGGTTAACTAACTGTCTTGCACCTTGCGCAAAAGCATCTTCTGTTACTCTAAATGAATGCCTAATTCCTGTATTTTCACCATCAACCTTTTCAATAGGGATAGCAAAACCAAGTGCTTCATCAAAGACGAAATTAATAATCCTATCTTGATCGTTCTTGATATCACATTGAGCAACTAACCTAGCTTTGGTTGGGTCATTGATATCAGCGACTGAAACATCAGAGCTTTTCAATTGAAATATTTGATACCCTTCAAATCGATAAAATCGATCAACCGTTGGGTCAGGAATATTAATTTCATCCTCTTCAGCATATGCTTCATGGTAATTATTCGATGAAGCTGGGTTATCCAACATCAAAATCAATTCATTTTCTAACTCTTGAATGGTAATTTTTGGAGCATCAGGAGGAGATAATATTTTAAAACAAGCATCAAACAAAGCTTGTGCTTTAGTATCCGCTCTCTTCATAGCTTCAACTGAAGCAAATAAATCGCCATCCGTGCTTCTTCCATAGACAATTCCGACAGTGATATTATTTACCGCTCCTGGCTTCAAGGTAAAAGGACCCGCTGATTGCACGAATCTACGGTCACCTGCAGGATTGTTATTTGTTGATTCATCCCATCCATTAGGAAACTGACCTGTCATGTCTGCACCACCAGTTGACCATGACAATGGATCTGACGTTCCTGGGAACATATAATCTGACAATTGTTGGGTAGATGTACCATTTCCTAAACCACCATAATACATTTCGGATCCATTTGCCCATTGACCTTCCATGAAGTTATAATATTCTGCAGCTGGTCCTGGATCATTGTACGGGTAGGCAGAAGTAGACGTATAGTAAGTAAATCTTCTCATACCAAATCGTTCGTTATCTATAATACCATCTGAATAACCGATACCAATACCTTTATAAACAATACCATTATTGGCTAATGCATCAACAACAGTTGGTACAATAGTCGTTTGGGTCGCTTGATCAAAATAAGGTCCAGGATTATCAACGCCATCACCATCTTGATACGGCCCTTCAAAAAAGTCACATCCGATTGCTGGTGGATTTTCACCATAGCCTAATTTACCACCATCACTTTCGTCAAAAAGGTCACCATTGTACATGTACCCTAATCCTCTTGATACATCACACCCAGCATAATCATCGGCATAATTTCCAACATCAGCATCTAGGTATTGAGCGAAATACGTGTCATAAAGTGTTTGAGTTCCTCTGTTAATTAATTCGTAGTTATAAAAAGTCATTCTATTTACCTCATCATTGGTGGCAAAAGAAAAAGCTTGAGCACGGATTTCCATACCAATTGGATCTCCATTTGTTTCAGTATGAATATTCCCTTTATCGTTGAATACCCACCAATGCGTTTCATCACCGTAAAGTGAAATTCGTCTATCAAAACCACATTGAATATCATCACGGCCTAAAATATCATCGTACCAAGGGTGATCTCCGTTATCTGGATTATAATTTCCATCACCGTCACGATCATAGTAAGGTGCCAAGAAATAATCTTGTCCTAAAGAAACATCACCGTGAGCGGGCCAACCGTAGATTCGATTTAATTCATCATTAGAAGGGGGGATAATATCATCGCATCCTTCTGTAGTAATGCCTGCGTTACATTCATAGTAAATATTAAATCGAATAACTTCAGCCTTCCGAATCGTATAAAACTGATCGTATGCAGCACATTCTTCTGGAGCAATATTTGCTTCACCAAAATCCCTAACTACATTGTCTCCAACAGGAAATAACGGATTATAATCCCCTGTGCCAGGATTAACTGTGAGGGGACCAGGCCAAAAATCATTCCCTGATCTATAACGCAATGCTGCTAATTTAAGCTGACCGTTCACATCGGTTCCACCCATCCATAATGCACCGGCAAAAATAGCAAAGCGATTACTTCCTTTAGGAACTTCATAAGCAGCTACGCCCGCTTGCCTATTTTGGAACATACTTCCACCTTGCTCAATCAATGCCTTAACATCGTTAAACTCCATTGTTAACTTGGCAGTCGCTGGGCTACAATTGGCCCCTTTAGGCTTCGTTGGTTTGCCATCTTTTTCTCCAGGTCCATAATATCCCAACGCAGTTGAAAAAAATAAACCTACACTAACAACTGTTGCAACAAATTGCTTTTTCATAGCTCTTCTATTACTTTATTTAAAAATCAAATTTTATCCCTAAGCGAATCGTTCTTGGGGCACTAATATTAAATGCATTCTGCACCTTCATCGAATAATAATCACGGAAAGACTGCTCATCCGTTTGATTTTGGATAGATGTCTGACTTGCTGCCGCTGCCAAATAACCGTCATCGTTCCAGTTACCTGTAGCACGATAAACACTTAATTTATTATACTGGTTCAACAAATTTGTAACACGAATATAAATATTCAAATAGCCTAGTTTCGCCTTGTCGTCCTTTTTATCACCTTTAGGAACTAACAAGACGTTAATTGTTTTATCTAACTGTAAATCCATTCTATAAGACCAAGGAAGACGAGACCCATTTAGCGTACCACTAATACCTGCATTTAAGTTGCCAATTCCTTCATCCGTAATAAACGTTTGAGCTGAATAAGGCGACCCAGAATAAATATTAGAAAATATATTTAATCCCATATTTTCAAATAAATTTAAATCCCCAATTTTTGGCCCGTTGTAATCTTCCCCTTCTCCATAACGGTAATCAAAGGTTACTGCAAAAGCATGTCGCTGATCAAAACTATAAGGGAAAATATTCCGTAAATTTGGTAAGCCAGCATTAATCAATGCACCCATTGAAGTAGCATCAGAACCGGTTCCATCTGCAAATTGCAAGGTATAGTTGGCGGTCATTCTGATATTGCCTGTTTGTCTTAAATCGTAAGAGATTGTCATTCCTTTAACGGTACCAAAATCGCGATTTCCAAACGTTTTGTAGGTAGCAGGATACGCTTCAAAAACATTTACTAATTGAACATTATTTCTTTGCTCGCGATAAAAGGCAGAAATCTTAACGGATGAAGTACGAGAAAGCACTTGTTGGAAACCTAATTCATAATCAACTGTAGTTTCAGGCTTTAGATTCGAATTCTCAATAATAGCACTTCTTGATTGAATAAACTGATAATCAAAAGGATCGAACCTGAATCCAGAAGTTGGTCTTTTCGTTAATACATCATAATGAGCAAAGAAAGAAGCTTCTTCAGAAATAGGAAAGGAAAAAGCAATTCTAGGCATGACATTCACCTGTGCTTTATAGTCCTCAAAGGCGGATTGATCAGGAGTAATTTGACCTGGATTTAGCACCCATGGAGCAATACCTGCAGCACCTTTAATCACCTTAGGATCCTCAATAGTTGTACCAGTAGCATTAAACCAATTACTTTCGGATCTAAAACCATTTATTGAATTAGGGTTATTTACATCGTTTACATAAACAATGTAATCATCTCCCATACTTGCAGGAATTTCAACCCATGAATAAAGATTCGGGTCAGTTAGTTTTAATGCTTTCGCTTCTTTAACAGTACGGGCATTATAAAAAAGGTAAGGGTCTTTTAATACAGGTTGATTCGCATCAAAAACATCCACTCGAACACCTACATTGAAAACGATATCATTGAAGGCAAATTTATCCATAATATAACCTGCCATATAAACAGGCTGGAATGAACCAACAAAACGTTTGAAATTACCGTTCTCATCGTACTGATTAAAATATTTATTAATATCGGTTGCGCCTTTTACTTTTTTTCCGGTATGGTCAAAACCATAATAAGAAACGAATGAATTTCCACTATTTAACAATTCATCCGGCGAAAACATATCTAGTTGAAAAAGATTCGGATCGTATTGGTCAATATCTATGTAATCGTCTCCCCCTGCATCTAATTTTAGTTTTTTTCTTAGGTTATAATCAAAAAATGATTGGTTATCAGCATTTATTTGTCCACCGTACAAAGTATCAAACGACGTTGATGCAAATCCGGCATTAAGACGTTCGTAAGTAATTGCTTTAAATGATCCAGAATCGGTAACGACACCGCTATTTAGATTTAATTCCTCGATGTGAAAATTAGCTAACTGCCTAGCAATCGACCAAATTCCAATAGGGCCATTTGTACCACCACCGGTGGTTGTTCCTGAACCCCAACCTCTATCAACACGCTGCTCATATTCGAAACCTAAGGAAATATTATGATCGCCAATATTTAAAGACCCTGCACCTGTCACACGGAATTGATCATTTTCAGATTTTCCAAAATAATTATAGGGCGATCCTATATTGCTCCAAATACCGTAAACGCTTTGAGGAGAATCTCCATTTCTCAAGGCATTGCCTTGTTGAATTTGAAATAAATTTTCATAATGACCAATCTCCGACTCTGAATAAATATCATAATATTGAGACGTGATCGCAGCTAAAGCGGCATTTGTTTCTGAAGGAGTAAATGCTACGTAGGTATCTTTAAATCCATCGTGCACGTAAGTTTGTGTATTGGGATTAAAAGCGTATGATGGTCTTCTGCTGGTTGTAAATTTACCAACATGTCCATAATTAAATATATTGTATTGGTGTTTCGGATCATAATTATCACTTTTTGATTTTGAATAATCGACCATGATATTATACATCGCAGACCTTATTTTAGAGCTGCTTCCTTCTCTTTCGTTGTTAAAACGTTGTGATAACTTACCATATACGCGGTAATCTAAATTTTCAGAAACCCCGAAATTTTGGAAGTTTAACAACGATCCGCCGTACGAATAACTGGATCCGTTACTGTAATTCAATGAACCACCAAACTGAACATTAACAGATGGGCCTGTATTCACATCTATTTTTCCCTGTGCAGAAAAAACGGTGTTTCTAGCATTCATCCGCCAATCTACTTTTTCAAAATCATCTTGACGTAAAAACAAGGCATTGTGAAAGGTTCCAAAACCAGTAGATGTTGGACTTAATGGATTTACTAATAATTCATCTCTCACGTCTTTTTTAATTCGATAATTCCCACCTGCCAACGGTCTATCGTCCAATTGATCCGTATAGTTAGCTGAAAATAAAAAACCTAATAACGGTTTTTTTGTTTTTTTACCTAATGAATCCCGTTTCATCCAAAGTGGACCAGACAACATTCCTTCCACTAAATTATAACCGAATTTGTCAAGACCAATTACTTTACCATCGTATCCATCAGGGTCAGCGCCATTAATATATGCGCCAGAAGAAACAAGTTCCAAACTACCGAAAAATATAGACGAAGGACCTCTTGTTGTAACAGAAATAATCCCTCCAGTAACATCCCCATAATTTGCAGGCACACCACCTGTAATAACAGTAACTTCTTCTAAGGCAGATTTTGGAAGATTCGCCGACCCACGAACTTTAATTCCGTCAATATAAAAATACGTTCCATCTTGTCGCGAGCCCCTAACCGAAATTGCGCCAGAACCTTCATTCGTATTAACCCCCCCAACAGATGAGGCTACTCCAGCGGCTGAACGTACCGGTAAATGAGCAATATCTTCACGTCCAATAGTAGCACCCGAAGCTCCACCATCTTTATCAATTAAAGGAATTTTGTAAGCTGTTACCTTAATTTCACCTATCTCAAGGACACTTTTTGGTTTTGACAACACTAAATTTTCAAGAAATGTAATTTTATCAGGAGAAATATTAACCCCAGTAGTTACACTAGGTTGATAACCATCTTGATTACGTACTTCCACGTCATAAACTCCAGGTAATACACCGTTAATCTGGAATTTTCCATCAAAATCTGTATTAGCAGCTCCCTTGATGGAACCATTTTGCATTAACAAGACCTTACTTAATGGCAAGGGCGTAGCGGAAACCTCATCTTTAACAGTACCTTTAACCGTTCCCAAACCCGACTGAGAAAAAGAGTAAGCACTTAAAAATAAGACGCTTACTAATAGTAGCTTTGATTTACCAAACATATTTTGTATGTATAAGTTTATTATATTTCACATTTAATTAATTGGTAAATATAAATAAAAAATACTTTTTTCTAACTCTTGAGTAAAAAAAAATAGTAATTGAAATATAATATTGAACTTTGTGAAAAGACAACTTTATTTTTATTGAAAACAATTCCTATAGATTCAGCTTACCTTAAAGAAATTCACAAAGGAGAAGTGGAATTAACGATGCTTGATTTTAAGGAAATTAGCGATTTAGACACTACATTTCTATATATAACTGAGCAAGAGGACTTATCACAATTAAAAAGCAAAAAACGGCAGCGAGAGTTTTGTGCAATTCGAGCGATACGAAACCATAAAGGCCTGCCATTTCCTATTTCATACACCTCAATCGGTGCCCCTTTTTTTGAGGGAACACCCTTAAAATTATCAATCAGTCATTCGCACGAAATAGCAGTACTTGCTACTGCTCCATTTAATATCGGCGTTGATTTGGAACCTATAACAGAACGAATAATACGGCTTAAAGAGCGCTTTGCCACAAACAATGAGGTCTCCTTTTTTAATTTTACTGACGCAAAAACGCTCACGATTATTTGGACAATAAAGGAAGTCCTGTATAAATTATCGGGGCTCAAAAATATAAATATGTTAAGTGAAATGAACATCATGAGTCTTGAAAACGACCAAGCAACTTGTAAATTTAGGACGGAAAGCGGAGTACGATTTGTTCAAATAAAATTTCAAGAAATTGCCAATTTCATTATTAGTTTTAATCCATCAAAGCACTATGAAAACGAATTTTTACACTAAAATAGCAGGTCTCAAAAATGCTATAGCAGTTTTAATTGACCCAGAAAAATTTACAGACATAAGCCAACTTTCCTCTTTTCTGCAAAAGGTTAATGCAGCACGACCGAATTTTATTTTTATAGGAGGAAGCACCGTAACCAGCCATGACTTTAATCAGTGCATAAAGACCATAAAGTCTAAAACCACCATCCCGATTATTATTTTCCCTGGGGCTAGCCATCAAATTAGCGATCAAGCTGACGCGATCCTTTTCCTTTCATTATTATCGGGGAGAAACCCAGATTACTTAATAGGTCATCACATTAGAGCAGTGGATGAATTAGAAAAAATGGACATTGAAATAATTCCAACTGCCTATTTACTAATTGATGGGGGGCGTAAATCGGCGGTAGAATATGTAACACAAACAAATCCGATACCTACTGACCAACCAAACATAGTTCGAAAGACAGCACTAGCGGGTAAATTTCAGGGAAAAAAAATAATTTATTTAGATGCTGGTAGCGGCGCCATCAATGCCATTCCTAGTGAAATAATAAAAAGTGTAAACAACCTTGGTATGCCACTGATTGTGGGAGGAGGCATAAGGTCGATTGAAGGTGTTGCCAAGGCGCATATGGCGGGAGCAAACATTGTAGTAATCGGCAATAAAATAGAAGATGATATTGATTTTCTTTTGGACATTGCCAATTACACGAAAGAAAAAAATGCAGTGAATTAGAATTAATTAACTAAAACTTGCTTTCAAACTCAAATCCAGGCTTTTTGCCGAATGAGTGAGTGCACCAATAGAAATAAATTGCACCCCTGTTTTAGCATATTCGACAACATTTTCAGTAGTTATACCCCCTGAAGCCTCCGTTTCATAGGGACTTGGGATTACTTCTAAGGCTAAAACAATTTCATTTGGTGTAAAATTATCAAGCATTATTCGATTTACCCCACCGACCGAAATCACTTGGTTAAGCTCCTCAAAATTGCGTACCTCCACCTCTATTTTAAGATTTAAATTATTGGACTCTAGGTAAGCAATTGTTTTTGTTATCGCATCTTTGATACCCCCTGCATAATCGACATGGTTATCTTTAAGCATTACCATATCATAAAGTCCAAAACGGTGATTGGTTCCTCCTCCAATTCGTACCGCTTCCTTTTCGAAGAAGCGAAAACCAGGAGTGGTTTTTCGCGTATCAAGAATTTTAACGGGATAATGTTTAACTTTTTCAACAATACTATTTGTAAGCGTTGCAATTGCCGACATTCTTTGAAGAATATTTAAGACCGTTCTTTCTGTTGTTAAGATCGTTTGACTGGACCCAATTACTTTAAAAACAATATCTCCCACCTTAATTAAGTCCCCGTCATTTTTGTATTGGACAAACTCCAACTTCGAGTCATAAAGAGCATAAAGTCTTTTTATTAGTTCGATTCCTGCAAGCAAACCATTTTCTTTAACCAACAATTCCGCAGAGCCAATCTTACTTTCGGGAACACAGGCCAAGGTAGAATGATCCCCTTCACCAATATCTTCTTTTAAAAATTCTAAAATGTAATTGTCGGTCATACTAAGCAAAGGTATTTTAAAAGAATTAATAGTATAAAAAAAAGTGCTTTAATTTAAAGTCTAAAATAACTAATTTTAGAGCATCATGAAGAGAATCAAATCGTACAGTTTATACTTATTAATATTACTTTATAGCGCTAAACTCACCGGGCAGGCAGTGAATCAAGCAAAGAATGAAGCGTTAATCACTTCGGCCGTTACAAAATTCAACGATCCGATGAGTACTGACCCTATTGTTTCTAATAAGATTTTGCAGGGTTTGCTATTAATCAGGAAAAGTTGCCAAGTTAAAGAACAGCAAACAATTGATTTATTGTCCTGCGAACAAAAAAGCAGGCAAGGAGATATCGCTGGGTTTATCGTTGGAATGGAGGGCTTAGTAAGACAAAAGCCGATTTTTAACAATTCAATACTGCGGCATTACTATGCGCTAAACATCACAAAATTTTGGATTTACAAGAACAATCTTACAAATGCCTCAATCGCGAGTATCAATAACATTTCGGAAGCAAAAAAATCACGAGTAAACCGAAATATATCTCAGGCATATCAAAACAGGGCTTTATTATTTCTTGTTAGCAATATGAAAGATTCGTCCATTTATTATGCGAAACTATCCACCAAATTTGCAAAACGATCCGATAGTCGAATAGAACTTGCGTTGTCATTTCACAATGAAGGCCTGATTCATTCACATTTTGGGGAAATCGAAATGGCGGTTGAAAAAGAACTTTTAGCACTCCAAATGGCCGAAAAGTTAAATTTATTTTATTTTGAATCCCTTTTCAACAGAACCATTTCTAATTATTCTCTTGATGTTAAAAATATTAAGGAAAGCTATACCTATCTGCGAAAAGCAATATCCATTTCAAAAAGACTTAATGATGAACGATCCATCGTATTATGCGACATCAGCCTTGGGGGCATCTATATTAACGATTTTAAATGCCTTGAAGCAATCGATTTACTACAAAATGCGATCAAAAAATTAGAAAAATTTAAAGATGCTGAGCAAATAGGACGCGGGTATGAATACCTAGGAAAAGCCTTCGAAAAAACGAACCGGGAATTAGAAGCCTTAAATTCATTTAATCTGGCACTAAGTTATTATGAAAACATTGGCAATAGGGATAAAATAGGGGACATCTATCACGATATAGGAGTAACACACCTCAAACAAAAATCATATCAACAATCAAATATCTTTTTGAAAAAATCAATTGAAATTAGAAATCAGGAACGCGAACAAAATAAACTTTATGAGACATACCGTGTCTTATCAGACCTTTACGGAAAAACAGGGAATAAAGACTCCTCGTATTTATACCTTTCAAAATATGTAAGCTTTCTAGAACAAAACTCAACCTCGAAAAATGCACAAAAAATTGCCGCTCTCACTCAAAAAAATTCTGGTGAACAGCGTGAACGCCTCTTAGAAATGCAAGGAGAATCACTGGAAAAAGAATTAAAAGAAAAAAAAATACTGCAATTACAAAGTGATCGAAGATTCTTCGGAATCGTTTTTATAATTATTATCTTACTATTAGGGGTTTTTATTGTTATTATTGTTTTGCGCCAAATTAAAATGCAGCAAGCGCAGCGGGTAACCGAAATGTCGCAGACATTATTAAGATCGCAAATGAATCCTCACTTCATTTTCAATGCTATGTCCGTTATTCAAAGCTATATTTATGAGAACACCCCTGCACTAGCATCCAAGTTTTTAGTGAATTTCTCCCGATTAATGCGCCTTATTCTTGAAAATTCAAACAAAGAATTCATTCCCTTAGAAACAGAAGAGGAAATCTTAACAAAATACTTAAATACACAAAAGTTGCGTTTTGAAAATCGATTTAATTTTAAAATTAATATAGAGGAGGAACTCCGAATAAAACGAGTTTTAATTCCACCTATGATTACGCAGCCATTTATAGAAAATGCCATCGAACATGGCCAATTACATACAATTAGCCATGGATTAATCACCGTGGATATGACAGAAAGTGGGGATTTATTAGTAATAAACATTACCGATAATGGGGTGGGTCGAACGAAGGCTGGAAAAATAAAAAAGAATAAAAGCCATAAATCGATGGCCATCAGCATTACACGTGAACGGATAGAAATATTGAACAAAAAATATAAAGGAAAAGGCAATTTAAGTATCGAAGATTACGATTTAGCGAAAAAAACTGGCACACAAGTGACAATATGTTTGCCTATTATTTATGAATTAACTACATTTAACCATGAAGAAAAAAGTTCTAATAATAGATGATGAAAATCGCACGCGCGATTTTGTAAAAAAAATGATTGATTCATTTCAACTTGACTTAGAGGTTTTTACTGATGGGGAAAATGTGGAAACCGGTATAGAGGCGATTAATCGCATACAACCAGACATTGTTTTTTTAGATATTCAAATGCCTGATGGATCAGGTTTTGATGTGTTAAATAGCTTAGATACGAAAAAGTTTGAGGTGATTTTTATTACTGCCTATCAAGAATATGCCATTAAAGCCATCAAATTTAGCGCATTAGACTATATCTTAAAACCCATTGACGCTGAAGAGTTACACAGTGCTATACTTACTGCAATTGATTCCGTTGATTTTAAGAAAGAAGACTTGCAATACGAGGCATTAGAAAACAACATTCAACCTGGAAATCGCCGGAAATTAGTATTAAAGACCCAAGAATGTGTTTACATTGTTGACTTAATGGAAATTATTCGTTGCGAAGCAGATAAAAACTATACTTTTTTCTTTCTTAATAGCGGAAAGAAAATACTAGTTTCAAGAACTCTAAAAGATTTTGAGACGATGCTTAATGGCTATGGGTTTTTTAGAATTCAACAATCTCACCTCATCAATTTAGACTACTTAGATCGTTACGATAAGCATCAAGGAGGCGCAATTATTATGAAAGATGGATCCGCACTACCACTTTCGCCAGCTAAAAAAGATCAGTTTTTTAAATTACTGGAACGACTTTAGGCCAGCGCTTGTTGTAGATCTTCTATTAGATCCTCCACATCTTCCACGCCAACGCTCAGACGAATTAAAGAATCGACCACCCCACTTTTCTCTCGAACCTCCTTCGGTATAGAGGCATGTGTCATCGTAGCTGGATGACCAATTAATGACTCAACACCTCCTAAAGATTCTGCCAAAGCAAATAATTTTACTTTTTTTACAATTTCAAGTGCCTCATCCAGATTATTTCCAAGTAAAGTAAATGAGATCATCCCTCCGAAACCACGCATTTGTTCCTTTGCCACAGTATGATTTGGATGAGATTCAAATCCTGGCCAATAAACCTTGTCAATTTTTGCATTTGTCTTAAGAAAACGCGCTATTTTCTCCCCGTTCTCACAATGTCTTTGCATTCTTAAATGCAGGGTTTTTATTCCCCTTAAAACTAGAAAAGAATCCATTGGACCTGTTACAGCTCCTGAAGAATTTTGAATACGATACATTTCGTTAGCAATTTTTTCATCTGATGTTACCAAAGCACCCATTATAACATCTGAATGACCACCTAAATATTTTGTCACTGAATGCATAACGATATCTGCACCTAAATCCAAGGGAGTTTGCAGATAAGGGGTTGCAAAAGTATTATCTACACATAAAAGTGCCCCCGTCTTTTTCGCAATTTTTGCCATGGCAGCGATATCGATTATGTTCATCATTGGGTTAGTTGGTGTTTCAACCCAAATGATTTTAGTGTTTTCGTTAGTTAATCGCTCTACTTCGGTTGTGTTCTGCATGTCAACAAAATGAAAAACAATTCCGTACTTTTCAAAGATCGTCTTGAAAATGCGGTAAGAACCACCGTATAAATCATTGGTTGAAATAACTTCATCTCCGGGATTCAGCATTTTTATTACACAATCAATTGCTGCCAAACCAGAACCGAAACAAGCCCCATACTTTCCATTTTCAATGGC
>CAMCQW010000030.1 GCA_945877045.1 Chryseobacterium gleum | reverse complement strand
TTCCATTTGATCAAAAACAATTTGAAGTATTTGAGCAGTTGAAAGAGGGGAATTGCGTCGTACAAGGGCCTCCAGGGACGGGAAAGTCGCAAGTGATCTGTAATGTTATTGGAAAATTATTACGTGCGCAAAATACCGCATTAGTTGTTTCAGATAAACGAGTAGCATTAGAAGTTATCCAACAGAAATTAGATACAATTGGTTTAGGCAACTTGAGTATAATTAGCACCACCCAATATTCTTCGAGAGCCTTAATTAACAGTCTTAAGAAAAATTGGGTAGCATTAGAAAATGAAGTTTTACATAAGGAAAGCCATCCATTTCTTGTTCAACATGAAATTGAATTGCTGCAGCAAGAATTAATAATCTTAAACCAAGCAGGATTAGTAGGAGGACTTACGGTAAGCGAATTTATCACCCTTAGTAAAGATCGACAATTTAATGGCAACGAATACCGAAGCAATTCTCCAAGTATCACCAGTTGGATTGAACACAAAGATCAACTGGAAAAACTACCCATCGAATTGATGCATTTACTTCGTCATATCAAGGATATTCATCAACAAATCAAAACGATTCATCAGTTTGATACTGTTCTAAAAAATTGGTTGAAAGAGGCTAATCAACTTCAAAAGCTTTTTAGGATTGACAATTTTGGAGACTTTAAGCTCCTATTTGATAAAGCCAGGATTTGCCATCGTTTTTCGACGGATTACTTTAAGAAGTTCGAGCAAGTGGTATTAACTGAAAGCAAGGAATTCTTAGATTCTAAAAAAAAATACGCAAAACACTTGCTATTATTGGAAAAAACCGCTGTAAATCAAAAGCATTGGGTGAAAATTCCTAGCCCCATTGAATTAGCTTATTTGGAGAATAAACAACAGTTAAAAGGCATCTTCAACAGATATTCTTGGAAGAATGAAATAAAAAAATGGCTTAGAACGCCTGGGATAAACTTTAGCGATGCTGCAAAAACGTTGAAAAAGCAGCATGAATTGGAAAACGAGGTGCTACAGTTAGAGCTTAAATTTTCTGAGATGGGCATCGAAAATTTGAAAATAGACCTCGATATGATTAGCTCCTTAATTGAGGTTCAAGATCAAAATGAATGGGAGCTTTTTAGCAAAATAAGTTTAGAAGATCGCGCAGCACTAATTACCAACTATTCGACAATTAACCAACTCGTCACACAATTTAAGACACAATTTAATTTTACAAATGAGGTTGATTGTATTGCCTACCTAAGTGAATTATTAGCCCGATTAGATTTTATTCTTCCATTCAGTTCCATTCTGCTTACCATTCCAAAAGACCTAGTTGATTGTTACCAAAGCACCCTTGACCTTTACCAACTTGAAAGTCAACTTTTTCACAGTGCATGGACTACATTTAGGTCTAGATTCCCTATTTTTTCCATTCACGAAGCGACAAATTTATTGACTCGGATAACTAAACTAAATGAACAATTCGATGCTGAAGCTGCCGCATTAGCAAAATTGACACTGATACAGCAGCAACAAAAATTCAATTCTTTTCATGCCTTACTGCAAACTCCAGCACACAAATTAAGCCCTGCACAAAAAGAAAAAAAACGACGTTTAAAATCGGGGAAATCAATACTGGTAAAAGAATTTGCAAAAAAACGCAGTTACAAATCAATTAGAGAATTACTTAGCAGCGATGCATCAGAATGGATTCAGCTTCTTAAGCCAATTTGGTTAACGAATCCTAGTCAACTAGCAAGTAACATTCCATTGCAAAAAAATTATTTTGATTTGTCAATTATTGATGAAGCGAGTCAATTGTTACTAAGCCATTCTATTGGTTGCCTTTACAGGTCAAAACGAATACTAATAGCGGGAGATAGTCAGCAAATGGCACCGAGTAATTATTTTAATTCAAAGGATGAAAACTCACTTACCTTACTTCACAAAGCCAGCTTTTATTTTAAAAATATTTATTTACACTTTCATTTTAGAAGTGAGCACCCCTCATTAATCGCTTATTCGAATGAATATTTTTACAACAATGAGCTAATTGCATTTCCATCCGTTAATCAAGCGCGTCAACCCATAAAATTCCATTACATAGAAAATGGGACGTACAATAGTCGTACAAACGAAAATGAAGCAAAAAAAATAGCCAAGCACATCGCATCATTTTTACCGAACTCGAAAGAAAAAATTGGCATTGTAGCATTTTCAGAATCACAGCTAGCTTGTATTTTTGATAAACTTTCCGCTCCAGATCAATTGCAGCTAATGACACGTATCGACAATGACACGATTTTCTTTAAAGCCTTAGAACAAATTCAAGGAGATGAATGCGATCGATTAATCATCAGTTTTGGCTATGCAAAAAATGAAGATGGGAAATTTGAAATGCGTTTTGGCCCCGTCAATGAAAAAAGTGGTGCTAAACGGCTGAACGTGCTATTTTCGAGAGCTCGAAAAAACATAGACTTTTTTGCTTCGGTCACCGCAAAAGATTTTTCTTTATCGAGCAATAATTCAGTGCGATTACTTTGGAAGTGGTTTCAATTTATCGAAAGTGAACAATTAGAAAAGTGCAGCATCGTGTTTCCTTTTGATTTAGCACTTACGCAAAACAAAAATAAATTGAGCTGTGACAATTGGGTAAAACTATCAACTAATGCTAGCGACATTCTCACCATCGCGAGAACCTTAAAATCTCGTGGTTGGGAATTATCTGTCAATTAAACACGGCGATTATTGTTTTTTTCAGGAACGGGATCATGCCCATGCCCCCCTTTTGGATGACAAGATGCAATTCGTTTAATCCCTAGCCATGAGCCACGGAATGGTCCCCAAACTTTTATTGCTTCTAAGGTATATTGCGAACAACTTGGCGTGTACCGACAACTAGCCGGCAAAATGGGAGAAATTACTAATTGGTAAAAACGAATTATGGCGATTAAAGGCCAACTAACTATTTTTACCATGCATTTCATGGCTATAAAGATAACTAATTCAACAATAGTTTGTGTTAAACTAATCTGTAACCATTGATTTTATTGGTCGTTTTCAGCTACCTTTAATGCAATGCTGATTAATATGAAATCTCTCCTACTACTTCTGTCCTTATTTTCAACTATGCTGCTTATGTCTCAGTCATTATCGTGGAATAACGAAAAAATCATTGTAACAGCAAATGGAACCAAAAACACCCTCTTAAATGCCGAAAGTATTTTCGCTGATGGATGGGATGAATTAGCCCAAGCAAGATTTTGGCAAAAGATCATGTTGTTGTCCCCTGATTCATGCATCATTAGTGTTGCATCAACCAGACAGATACTAGGGTATACATCAGTAAGAAAATGGGAAAGTCAATCTGAAATTGAAAAGGCCGCCTATAAAACAACCCTAAAAGCAGCAAATAATATTCCGCTTGACGAACGAATATACATTACCACCGGGAAAAATGATTTTTATAAATTCCAGGATGTTTTTCATTCCCTGTCAAAGGGGGTGGCTGTATTTGAAAAAAATGGCGTGGATCCATGGTATGCACAATCAATATTACTGATTGAAAGCCCTGGCCAATTAAAAAAATCAGTTGCAGGAGCATATGGTGCATTTCAATTAATGCCCTCCGTCGCAAAAAAATATGGACTCATTGTAACTGCTAACATTGATGAAAGAACCGATTTTGACAAAAGTGCCTTGGCCGCTAGTAAGTTAATTTCTACCGTTTGTATTCCTGAGGCGAAAAAGATCTTAAATAGACATAACATTACTTACAAGGAATCAGATTTATGGTTTAGGCTTTTTGTCATGCATTGCTATCATGCAGGTGCGATGAATGTCTCTGCAGTGGTTGACAAAATTAAACCAACTAAAGGTTCGAAAGATTTAATACTGAAGATGTGGACGACCACTGCCGCTAGCTTTGGGAACAACTCTCAAAATTATAGTCAACTTATACTTGCTGCTCAAATCATTCTTAATGACATGATTTATGCTGAATGTGATGACATTGTTCACTGCGGAACGAAATAATTATTTCCGAAATTTCACCGAAATAGAATTAACACAATGTCTCGTGTTTTTCTCGGTGAATTGTTCTCCAAAAAACACATGGCCTAAATGACCTTCGCAACCTGCGCAAATTATTTCAGTTCTTCTCCCATCACTATCTAAAACAAAGAGCACGTTTTTTTCTTTGTGCGCATCAAAGCTTGGCCATCCACAACCCGAATCAAACTTTGTGTCACTTTCATACAAGGGCAAATCGCACCGTTTGCAATGATAAGTACCCTTTTCCTTAGCCAGGTAATATTCGCCAGTAAAAGGACGCTCAGTTCCTTTCTTTTCAATAACATATGCCTCATCAAAAGTAAGGGCATTCCAATTTTCTTTATCTTTCATTTACACATCATTATTTCACCTGATTGAACAACAAGATTGGAGGGCAGATTGTTTGAAAATATGCCTCCAGTCCCCAATCCCTGTGCTAAATTTATCGGGTAATTCCCGGTGAATTGCGCAATAGCCGATAAACCGATTGAACCTTCTAAAGCAGACGTCATCCACCAAGGAATATTACGTTCCTCAGCCATCTCTATCCATTCAGCAGTGCCTGTAAGGCCTCCGTGCAAACTTGGTTTCAAGACAATAAATTGCGGCTTAATCTCTTCCAAAATCTTTATTTTTTCACTAGTTTTTTGAAAATACAGTAAGGTCTCATCGAGTGCAATTGGAATAATTTGTTCCATCGCTAAATCGCGGAGCAACTTACTATTTTGTGGAGCGACAGGTTGTTCAATAGAGTGAACATCCAGCTTATTCAATTCTTTTAATGCGCCATAAACAGATGATGCATTAAATGCGCCATTTGCATCGACACGAATAACTAAATCATCAGAAGAATATTTTTTTCGGATACCTTTAATCAAATTCAATTCGGACTCAAAATCAATAGCCCCTATTTTTAACTTGATCGTTTTGAATCCTGCGGCAATTTTTTGTTCGATTTGATCCAACATGAATTCCTTTGTTCCCATCCACACTAAACCATTAATAGGAATCGAGCTTTCTCCACGGGAAAATGAATTATCGAAAATAATTCCATCACCTCTATTATTGGCATCCATAAGCGCACATTCCAATCCAAATTTTATGGAGGGGTCGTCCTCAAATTGCTTAAGAAAAGCCATTCCATCCTCCGAAAAAGAAGTTTTATTTCCAGGTATAAAGAAATCCGCTAATGCAAGATCTTTCAGTTTTTCAATTAGTGACCTTAGTTTTTGCTCATAGGTAAATTCATCTAAAAAATCAGGCGATAAGCCTTCTATAATACTGCATTCCCCTGTGCCAAACGTGGCGTTTTCTTCATTAAAAATAGATAAAAACCAGGAGTCTTTTGTGTGTAAAACTCCACGACTTGTCCCTGCGGGAAAAATAAAATTAAAGGTATGTTTTTTGAAATTTACTTTCATAGTACGCTTATTTCATCCATTTCTTATACCACATTTGAAAAACAAGCAGGTACCAAACTTTATTGGTGTATTCTAATTTTCCCGCCTTAAAGGCCGCTACGATTTGATTAATTGGTTCCCAATTAAACAAGCCTTGATGTTGAATATCGTGTTCATTTAGGTATTCATCAAGTAAGAAAGCGATCTCGTTCTGCATCCAATTAGCAATGGGAATACCAAATCCTTTTTTAGGCCGATCCATCAAGACCTTTGGCACGAGATCATGAACTATTTCTTTCAACAAAAACTTTTTTACCCCTTTGTGATATTTAAATTCGTCAGGTAACTGAGCGACGTATTCAATTAAGCGATGATCTAATAATGGCTCCCTCCCTTCAAGACCAACATGCATGGTTGCCCGATCAACCTTTTGAAGAATATCATCGGGCAAGTAGGTTTGATAATCAATGGCTAACATAAAACTTAATGGAGTAGAAAATTCCTTCAATAATTCAGTTGATTGATAAGCGGTTAGAATAAGCTTATTCTTCTTACGTAAAATCAAGCATAGATCCTCATCTGTAAATTGCTTGCTAAGCGATAACATAAAGTTTTTTTCACTCGGATCTTTAAGTAACATTTTTAATTTTTCATACCGCTGATGAAAATTATATTTATGTCGTAAAACAGGGAGCTTTTCGGCGGAGACCTTATCCATTAAATTCGCCATTATCTCACGCATAAATTTAGGTGTAGCGCTAAATTTTCGTTGGTATTTCATCATATAATCATATCGATTATACCCAGCAAAAACTTCATCGCCACCATCCGCACTCAAGGCAACTGTGACCGATTTTCTTGCCGCTTCACTTACCAACATGGTTGGAATAGCACTGCTATCAGCGAAAGGCTCATCGTAATAATACGCTAAATCAGCAATTTTATCAATCGCTTCTTTGACGCCACAATTAATCTCTGTATGATCAGTTCCAATAAACTCAGCAATTTTAGCCGCCTCATCCGCTTCATTAAGGCCAATATCTGGAACCGAAATAGTAAACGTTTTTAATGGTTGCGGACTGCTATTTTGTAAAATCGCTGTTACCGCTGTACTATCATATCCACCACTTAAAAATATACCAACAGGTACATCAGCAACCATCCTGTAATTACAGGCAGAAGATAGAATTTCTTCTGTTTTCAGTTTTGCTTCCTGAAAAGAGACCTTCAATTTAGGTTTGTTATATGAATCGTACACGTTCCAATATTCACGAGACACCATCGATTTAATAAAATTCTCTTTGGATTCCGTATTTAACTGAAGGTAATTTCCCGGAGATAATTTAAAGCAATTAGCATATATTGTATGAGGAGCCGGAATATTCCCAACTTGAAGAAAAATACTCAAAGCGTCTTCATTTAGTGCTTTTTTAAACGAATCTAATTGATGAAACGCTTTTAATTCCGAAGCAAAAAGGAATAATCCATCCTGAAAATAATAAAAAAATGGCTTTATCCCTGCTCGATCCCTTACGCAAAAAACCTCTTTCCTTTGCTTATCATAAATGACAAAGGCGAACATGCCAATAAACTTATTAATGCAAGAGATTCCCCATTGCTGAAAAGCGTGTAAAATGACTTCTGTATCCGAATCACCTTGGAATTTATGCCCAAGATCCAATAAAGCAAGTTTAATTTCCTTGTAATTATAAATCTCCCCATTAAATGAAATTGAGAAGTTTTCATACGCCATTGGTTGATGGCCAGAGTCAGATAAATCAATAATAGAGAGCCTTTGATGGCCAAGACCAAAAACATAATTTTCTTCTTCACATACCAACACGCCATCTCCGTCAGAACCCCGGTGCTTTAAGGTCTTTTTCATGGCCAACAGATCATCTCTTGTAGTACATTTATTAAAATCAAGAAAACCAACTATGCCACACATATCATTTTTCTTTAACAAGCGGTAATTCGTCCTGTGACTTTGATCCTTTAACTGTCAATAATAAATAAATAAAAGGAAGAATAATTGCACGAACTCTTACCAAAACACCAAATAATACGGAGGTTAATCCTGAAATGAAGCCAATAATAAGAACAAAAATTAATGCAAACATTAAAAATTCATTTTTTCTAATTTTTTGTATTTTAACAAGGATGTTAAAGCTAACAAAAAACCGAAGCGTTAGAAAGAGAAGTAAAAGACTTTCTAGCCCATTAAAAATCAAGGATGGACTAAGGCTTTCCTGTATAAATGGACGATAAATCCCAAAAACCACACTAGATGGAAAGGCCGAAATCAAGCCGATTGGAGAAACATCAATCGCTTCAATTTCATATTTTTGACCGGTATATAGTTCATTAGTAATGAAATCTTGCTGAATGACGGAAGCCTCTGTCATAATATTAGTAACAATTTGAGATGTAAAAAAAATATAGACCGTAAATACCCCTAATAAAAAATAGCCAAACCTAAAGCCAACCTTTGCCAATGGGTTTGATTCAAATCTTTTCGTTATCCTCGCTCCATAAGCCATAATAGCCGCTGCTACAATAGCGATTAGGACAAACGAACGTGTGTGGTAAATTAAGAAAGAATATATCAGCACTTGAATTATATTATTAAATGTCGGCTTTTCACCAGCGATAATATGAAAAAGTCGAATTAACAAATAAATCACGAAAATATAAACAATTGTATCTTTGGATAAGCCCGTGCACCAAAAACAAAGGGATGGAATAAAAATAAATGCAAAAATCAAATTCCCTCGCGCATGTTTTCGCATTTTACCAACCAGTTCCATTAATCGCCATGAACCCAAAAAAGAAAAATAACAAACTATCATACTCATAGCTGCATAATTTTGGTATGTTATGATTGATAAGATGGAAACTAATTTGCAAACTAACCATCCTTCATTCTCCCGATACAACCATCCGGGTGGGTAACCAGTTACCGAATTAAAATGCTGGCCCAATAATTCCGGGGAGGGATTGGAAAAGAGGCAATCAACATATTTAATTGGAGATTCGAAAAATAAATTGCTTAATACATTGGCCCCATTCCAATAAGCTACCGAATCGCCTCCTTGAATGTACAAAAAATAATAGCCCCCAAAAAACAGTGCAAATAATAATTTGTAAAAAAGTCCAATGAAGAAAAACCCTCCATTTTCTTGAGAGGCGATCTTCCCTTTCTTAATATAAGCCAACGAAAATATTAGCCCTAAAAAAAATAGTGGGATGATAATGTCAATGATATCTACGTGCTGGTCATTCAAAATAAACTACTTGCTGGAATTATATAATTAAGTTAATTATGGTGATACTTTTCGCCTTTCAATATAGTAAAGGAACGGTATAATTGTTCTAAAAAAATTATTCTAATTAGTTGATGTGAAAAGGTCATTTTTGACAATGAAATTAATTCATTAGCGCGGTCGTATACTTCTTTTGAGAATCCAAAAGCCCCGCCAATCACAAATACGATAGAAGTTTTTCCCTGGATCATCTTTTTTTCAAAAAAGGTAGCGAATTCATTGGAAGTATACATTTTTCCATTTTCATCTAATAAAATCAACAGATCCGTTGCTTGAACTTTTGCAAGAATTAATTGCCCTTCTTTATTTTTTATTTCGGGTATTGATAATGACTTAGCATTTTTTAATTCCGGGATGTCAATTCTACTTAGATTGCAATAATGTATTAAGCGATTTGTGTACTCCTTTTCACCTTCATTTAAGAAATTAAAATTTGTTTTACCCACACATAAAAGTCTTAACTTCATTGTCAAAATTAACCAAATATTGCTATTCAATCAATAAAGGCATTATTTTTGACAAGAAATTATGCTTATGAAAATCATTCTCTTACTCATATCAACTATCGTCATACTGTATATTGACCCTTCTTTTGAAGTGCCTTTTGCTAAGATCGAAAATGCTTTTAACAGCAATGATGCGAAAACAATAATTTCATTTGGCAAGGATAAAATATTATTAAAAATTATAGATAAAGAAGGAGCTTACAGCCATACACAAGCAGAATTGATTCTTCAAGATTTTTTCACTAAGAAATCAAATGGCCACTTTACTTATACCTATAAAGGAATCGAGAGTGAAGAAGGCGTTTTTTGTATGGGTTTATACACTGTTAAAAATGAAAAATATAAAATTTCATTTCATTTCAAAAAAATGAAAACGGCCTACCAATTTGAATCACTGAATATAATTCTAGAAAAGAAATAGTGGATTCTAGACCTTACGTTCTTTTAAGGTCGAGAAGAAGATCACGCCGTAGCCAATCGTCAACATTAGATGAAACGGCACCATACCCAAATCTCCATACAAGGTTCTATTAATGGCTGTAAATCCGAAGACGACCATAAGTAACCCTTCTACGACATTGATTATCGACAAACTCTTCTTATCGTATTTATTTCCCTGAAATTCGTTCTTTTTAGAGACATTGAATTTAGGCGTCCTAACAAAGGAACTTTTGATTCCCAAATAACCTTCAATTACAGCCACTGCGTTGCTTAAAGACAAGGCCATAGAAACCGTTAAAAATTGAAAAAACCTAGCGGTAAACCTTACTATATCGGTAAAGGTTTTACCTTTTTTATCACGATAAGAAAACCAATAATAATAAGCCAAAAACAGGGTGCTGATTATAAAAAAGGAGCCGAATTGAATCACAAAGTTTAAATCTGAGAAACTATCTTTAATATGTAATACAAATAGACTTAATATAGATAGGCATAAAATAAAAACGAAGACAGAAGAATTAAACAAATGAGCTAATCCATGTAATTTATCTGAAAAACGCACAGTTGGGTTTTTCACCAATCTCTTCCACATTTTCATAAAAACTTCCGCCCCACCTTTCATCCAACGATGTTGTTGACTTTTTAAGGCAGACATGGTTATTGGTAATTCAGCAGGGGAAATAACATTTTCCAAGTACTTAAATTCCCAACCGTTCATTTGTGCCCGGTAACTTAAATCTAAATCTTCAGTTATGGTATCGTGCTCCCAACCGCCAGCATCTTCGATACAAGCACGTCTCCACACACCTGCGGTACCATTAAAATTAATATAATGACCTTTCGCATTCCTACCACCTTGCTCAATAGCAAAATGACCATTTAAGCCAAAGGCCTGTAACTCCGTTAAAAGCGAATAATTTTTATTTAAATGCCCCCATCTAGTTTGAACAACACCAATTTTTTCATTTTGAAAAAAAGGAATCGTTTTTAGCAGAAAATCCTTGTCCGGAATAAAATCAGCATCAAAAATGGCAATAAACTCTCCAGAAACTTGCCCCATTGCAGAATCCAATGCGCCAGCCTTGTAGCCAGTGCGATCCAAACGGTGAATGTGAACAATATCAATCCCTTGTGCAGCGATTTCTTCCACTTTTTTGGCAATTATATCCTTAGTTTCATCCGTAGAGTCGTCTAGAACTTGGATTTGAAATTTATCACGCGGGTAATTTATTTCTGCCGCTGTTTCAATTATCCTTTCAGCCACATACATTTCATTGTACATAGGTAATTGAATCGTAACCTTTGGTGCTTTTGAAAGATCAAATAATGGCGCCTCTTCTAACGAAACTTTTTTCCGCGTTCGTACATAGGTGATTGCCAATGAAATTTGAACAAGGCTATAATAGAAAATCAATAATAAACATAAACCGTAAAGAATTAGAATTCCTTTGGCTGTAACATGCGACCAATAATGCTCTTTGACTATCTTTTTTCCGTTGCTATAAAGGGTACGATCCCCCCAATTAAACATCCAAGAGACTTTTAGATTTACACCAAAAGGAGTGGAAAACTGATACTTTTGAAGATGATTAGAATCTGTGTGAAACTTAAATTTTTCACTCCGATAATCCTTGTCAATTATACTGATTTCTAAGTCACCTAATGGTATATTTTTAAATGTAAACTCCCCATCATTGTTGGTATTCGTAGTCCAAACCTTTCCGGTTTTTGTTGCTGTTAAGCTTAATTCAACTTTTTCAACATCATAACTGGTTTTCATATCAACCAAGTTGCCTTTTATTTCCTTCGTTACTTGAGCATTTATTCCGAAAGCAAGCGAAAAAACCAAGACCAAAAAATACCAATTTTTCATATAAAAAAATTTCACTTTATTATAAAACGTGACAAATATACACTAATTCATTACACGCTTTATGTATATAAAAAATTATCGGGCAATTGTCATTTCATCAACCAAGTGCTTCGCATTGGAATACTTATCAATTACCCATAATACATACCGTATATCAACAACCACATTTCTGCAACGCGATGCATCAAACATATAATCACTCATGGTACTTTCCCATGTTCGATCAAAGTTGAGTCCCATTAAATTTCCTTCAGCATCAATAACGGGGGAACCTGAATTCCCTCCTGTCGTATGATTGGAACCTGTAAAACATACCCATAGTTCGCCATCTTGTCCGTAGTCGCCATAATTTTTTTCTTTATGTAGATCCAACATTCTTGGCAATAATTCAAAATCTGGATTACCTGTATTGTACTTAGCTATAATTCCATCGAGCGTTGTGTGTTCCGTGTACATCATGCCATCTGTAGGTGAAGAACCCTCCAATTGGCCATACGTAATTCTTAAAGTGCTATTCGCATCTGGCCAATGTTTAATTTCTGGGTACATGATTTTCCTACCCTCCACATACACTTGTAATAGCGCCGTCATTTTTGAACTAAAATCAGTGTAACCCGGAATCACATTCGACCTGAATTCAGTTAATTGTTTATTGTAATGGCTAAAACCAGGGTCCTTTTCTAGCTTTTTTAAACTCTTTGAATTGAAATTGCTTAGAAAAGCGGTGAATCTTTTTTCGTTGGTAAAAATGGACTTTTCATAAATCAACTTCGTTAATTGGTCCACTTCCAAAGAAACTTTTGAAAGGTCTTGTGTAGAATTCTTTTTAAAATACTCTTTTGTCAATAAATTGAAAATTTCCTGATCAATTTGAGAATTATAATTTTTAAAAAACCCTTGTCCACTGGCTATTATTTTAGTTAACACCGCCTTCAACTCACCATTGGCTTCGTATTTCTTGTAGTTGGCTAGAAGGTCATTCAAGGATTTTGTAAGTTTAAAATACTCCGGCCCTACTGAGAG
>CAMCQW010000029.1 GCA_945877045.1 Chryseobacterium gleum | reverse complement strand
TTGGGCACGAGTTATTATTATTAAATGGAAGTATTACCTTTACCTTACTTTACTTAACGAGTAAGCGTTCCGCGGAAGCAATAAAACATAACGTATGAAAATAATTTTAGCTGACCTCAAGGCACATTTAAGATTTGCTCCACTTTCTTTAACGCGACCAATTGGTGATATCCGAGTGGGAATGTTTACTAATTTTGAACGCTGGACTATCTTATTACCTGAAGATGAAATAGGATTTCATACAGAAAGTTACTTAAGTGATGAATTTGAACAGTTGGAAAATGGGGTAATAGTCAATGCATGCGTTATCCCAAATGAAGATTTTGTTGCAGCTGTTGTTCACCTAGAAAATGATTGCCGTTTAGTATTGAACGGAATCACACTTGCCATGCATGGAAATGGCGATAACGTAATCACTTTTAAAGGAGAAACACCCCTAATTGTTCACCAAAGATGGGAGTTATTATCGGTCAATGAAGCAGCAATTATCCATGATATTTCACTCATAAAAGAAAGTGTTTCTTTCCAGGAAATACCGGAAAGCATAACTGTAATTGGTTCTAAAGATGCTATTTATATTGAAGAAGGCGCATCGCTAGAAGCTTGTACTTTAAACACAACGGAAGGACCAATATACATAAGTAATGGTGCAGAAATAATGGAAGGATCTTGCATACGTGGACCTTTTGTGATGTGTGAAAATTCGGTTGTTAAAATGGGCGCTAAAATATACGGTGCAACTACAATTGGACCTTCTTGTAAAGTTGGTGGTGAATTAAGCAATGTCATATTTCAAGGATTTTCCAATAAAGGCCACGATGGATTTCTTGGCAATTCCTACATTGGCGAATGGTGTAATTTAGGGGCAGATACCAATGTTTCCAATTTAAAAAATAATTATGGATCCGTAAGTACCTATTGTTATGAAAAAGAAGGGCAAGTAAAAACCGATAGGCAATTTCTAGGATTATTTATGGGGGATCATTCTAAAACTGGCATTAATTCCATGTTTAATACGGGATCTGTTGTTGGGGTTTCTTGTAACCTATACGGAGCAGGATTTTTTCCAAAAAACACCCCTTCATTTTCTTGGGGTGAGCCAAACTCCTTGGTTCCATTTCGTATTGAAAAAGCCACTGAATATGCGAATAGAATGATGGAAAGAAGGTCAGAAAAACTATCCGAATCAGAGGAAAATATATTAGCACATCTCAAAGATACTTACGGACTAAAATAGACTTTTAATCAATAAAATAGATCGGTAGTCGCATATAACTTTGCTCAAAGTAAGGACTGTTTTGATACAAATAATGTAATTGTTGTGCTTCTGAATTTCTAAATTCAACATCATTCCGCTTTCGTTCATCAAACGACACTTTCAATACAGGGTTTGAAGCCAAAATCTCGTCAATTTTATCTATGAAAACGTAGGCTGAAAAATATTCTTTTTGCTGTAAATACGAATCAAAGAAATTCCAAGAAAAATAACTATCTTCTGTTAGTGGTTGCAAGGCAGCATGAATAAATTGACTTTTAAATTGATGTGCGTCTATCAATAAATCGCCACGATTGATCATTAGTTGTTCCTGAACGAAATCCACTTTAGTATTGCTGTGTTTGTAATGACCTTCCCATGGTTTGGATAAACTTGTGAAATCACGAACGATAGCAACCCTCCCATTTACCTGGTAACTTGAATCAACGGTTTTACAACTAATATAATTCGCCTTTAAGCGTTTTATCACTTCTATTTCTTTTCCTGAAACGACATAATACCGTGGGGTTTTTACAGAATCTAATGCCTGATAATGATTGAAATAAGGGACTTTTTTCTGGTATGGTTTTGTTCTATCATAAAAAAGTCGAGCCACTTCTGTCGTGGGATGAACAGGGGTTGAAGCTTCATAACCTAAAAATGTAATTGAATCGGAAAGGTCACTCATTGCATAATTATACTTCAAATACGCTTGATCGAGCGCCCAATTTCCTGCATCCATTCTTGCTTTCTCAATCTTTTCACTGTTATTCCTGGTCCACTTGTATAAGACATTAATAAATTCCTCCGTCACCTTTACCCGTTCAGGAAATGGTTTCAACATGTGCGTTTCAACAGTAAAACTAATCGAATGGAATAAACTTGCATATCCCATTGCGTATCGTGGTAAATCATTGAAGGCAACAATTCCTGTTTCAGGCGTATCTCCCTTTAATTCAACATAAGGAACCATTTGTAATTCCGTGTTCATAAAAGGAAGGAGTTTGTCATATGTCAAGCTGGCAATTGGTGGCGCTAATCTTTCTTTCAGAGAAGAGATATATGTCAAGGTGTATTGATAATCAGCCCCATTTGAAACGTGTGTATCAATAAAGACATCCGGATTTAAAGCATGAAATATTTTGGAAAAAGTAAAAGAATTTTCCGTGTCCATTTTTATAAAATCACGGTTTAGGTCATAATTTCGAGCGCTTCCTCTAAAACCATATTCTACCGGACCATTTTGATTGGCTCGACTTGTACCATTTCTATTCATCATCCCACCCACATTATAAGCTGGAATTATTGCAACAACAGGACTATTTGCATTATACTTCAACCCAAGTTCCTTTTCTATCCATATGGCGCAAGCATTCACCCCATCCGGCTCACCAGGATGAATCGCATTGTTGATTAAAATAGTCGTTTCTTTTTTTGCTTTAGTGAAGGTGGCTAAGGAATCCCCTGCCCCATTGATGATACATAGAAAAATAGGCAAACCATAGTCCGAATTTCCCATGCAATATAACTCAACGCGCTTGTTACTTTTCGCTAATTGTTTGTAATAATTGATTAGGCTAATATAATCAGGAGAGGTATTTCCAGACCATTCTATTTTTTGTGCGATGGATGGATTAAAAAGTAAAAATACAATAGAGCAAAGTATGGTAAAACGCATAGGTGGTTTTTAGAGTGTTAAAACTAGCCATTTTGAATTAAAATCAATGTATTTTTGCAATATGAGAATCGATATTCTTACCGTTTTACCGAAACTATTGGAAAGTCCTTTTTCCATTTCCATCATGCAACGTGCACAAGATAAAGGACATGTTACTATTCAGATCCATAACATCCGAGATTATTCGACCAACAAACATAAAAATGTGGACGATTACCAATACGGTGGTGGGGCAGGAATGGTAATGAGTATTGAGCCAATCGCAACGATCATTGAAAAATTGAAAAGTGAACGCACCTACGACGAAATTATTTTTATGTCACCAGATGGGGAAGTATTGGAACAAGGGACGGCTAATAAAATGTCATTGCTAAAAAACGTAATTATTCTTTGTGGGCACTATAAAGGAGTAGACAATAGAATTCGAGAACATTACATTACGAAAGAAATTTCCATTGGCTCGTACGTACTTTCTGGAGGAGAATTAGCGGCCGCTGTTTTAGTTGATTCCATTGTTCGATTACTCCCTGGCGTTTTAAATGATGAAACCTCTGCCCTCACCGATTGCTTTCAAGACGATTTACTTGCACCCCCTGTATTCACACGTCCATCGGAATTTAATGGATGGAAAGTCCCTGAAGTATTATTATCAGGAAACGATGACTTAATTGAAAAATGGCGAGAGGAACAAGCACTTTTACGCACTCAAGAACGCCGTCCAGACTTATTAAAAAAAGAAAGGAAGGATTGATTATTTCTACCATTTCAATTATAATGGTTAATTTTGCATCTTCTAATTTAACAAAAAATGATTGAGATTTCAAATCGACTTAATGCAATGGAAGAGTCTGCGACGCTAGCCATGTCACGGATCAGTCGTGAATTAAAAGCACAAGGAAAAGATATTATTTCACTGTCGTTGGGTGAGCCCGATTTTAACACGCCTCAATTTATTAAGGATGCGGCGCTTGTGGCCATGGATAAAAATTTTACCACCTATTCACCTGTTCCAGGATATGATGATTTAAGGGAAAGTATTTCTACGAAATTTTTACGGGATAATAATCTAAGCTACCCAAAAGAAAATATAGTCGTTTCTACTGGAGCGAAGCAATCTATTGCCAATGTTGTGTTGAGTTTAATTAATCCAGGTGATGAAGTTATTATTCCTGCGCCATACTGGGTTTCGTATATCGAAATCGTGAAAATGGCCGAGGGCGTTCCCGTTGTAATTAATGCAAGTTTAGAAAATGACTTTAAAATAACACCGGAACAATTTTCCAATGCTATTACCTCAAAAACAAAGCTCTTTATTTTCTCTACGCCATGTAATCCAACTGGATCTGTTTATTCAAAAAGCGAATTACAAGGTCTTGCAATGGTATTAAAAGCAAATCCATCTGTTATCGCGATGAGCGACGAAATATATGAGCACATTAATTTTCTTGGTAAGCATGAAAGCTTAGCCCAATTTAGTGAAATAGCAGATCAAGTGGTTACAGTCAATGGCGTTTCAAAAGCTTGGGCAATGACTGGATGGCGACTTGGATATATTGGAGCTCCAAAAATAATTGCGGATGCCTGCAATAAGATTCAGGGTCAATTTACATCAGGAACCTGCTCAATAACTCAAAAAGCTACTATTTCAGCTATGAATGCTGACCCAAGTATCTTAAAAGAAATGGTACAAGCCTTTCACTCAAGAAGAGATTTAGTCATAAAAAAACTCAGGGAAATGCCAGGTATTGTTTGTAATATCCCAGAAGGTGCGTTTTATGTTTTTCCTGATGTTTCTTCCTTTTTTGGTAGTTCATATAATGACTATAAGATCAATTCAGCGCAGGATTTATGCATGTATTTACTCGCAGAAGGACAAATTGCATTAGTGAGCGGTGAAGGATTTGGAAGTCCAACTTGTATACGTATTTCCTATGCCGCATCGGAAGAAACATTAAGTGAAGCGATGCGAAGAATGAAGGAGGCGCTATCTAAATTAACAATATGAACTATAATGATGTCTTTGATTCCTTTTCTAACTTTCGCATAGTCGTTATTGGCGACGTGATGCTGGATAATTACAAGATTGGAAAGGTTCATCGCATGAGTCCTGAAGCTCCTGTTCCTGTTGTCCTTTTTGAGAAAGAAGAAAATAGAATTGGTGGCGCAGGAAATGTAGCGTTAAATTTAATCGCGCTTGGCGCTAAACCAATCGTTTGCTCCGTAATTGGTAATGACGATGCGGGGAAAATTCTCATCGACAAATTCATCGAAAATAATATTTCCACAGCAGGTATCTTTCAAAGTAGCGATCGTCAAACAACAGTAAAATCAAGAATTATTTCTAATAAGCAACAATTACTTAGAATTGATACTGAAACCACTGATCCTATAACTGCTGAGGAATCAAAACAAGTAATGAATCGCCTAGAAGTACTCCTCAATGATGGAATTGATGCCATAATTTTTGAAGATTACAACAAAGGAGTACTTACCGAAGAGTTGATTCAAGGTATTCTATCATTTGCTAAACGGAATAATATAATTACCTGTGTTGATCCAAAATTCGATAATTTCTTTGCCTTCAAGTCAGTTGATTTATTCAAACCAAACTTAAAAGAATTAAAGGAAGGATTAAAATGTGACTTCAACTTGCATACATCTCCTGATAAATTGATCGAAGTGGTTACGCTACTAGAAAGTAAGCTAAACAATAAAATATCCTTAATTACACTATCTGAATTTGGTGTTTTTATAAAAATGGGCGACTTAACGCATACCGCTAAAGCTCATGTTCGTAACATCAGTGATGTAAGTGGAGCAGGCGATACTGTTATTGCGGTTGCTTGCTTGTGCTTACTAGCAGATTTATCGTACGATAAAATATCAGAGATTGCCAATATAGCAGGAGGTTTGGTTTGTGAACATGCGGGAGTTGTCAGTATCAATAAAGATGCATTGCTCGAAGAAGTGAATAAACTATTGACTCAATAATTTGTTAAAATAGTATGTCAAAAATCGAAGTAAAACCTTACAATCAAGCAAACAAATCTAAAAAGGAAGAAGTTGCTGAAATGTTTGATAATATATCAGCTCGTTACGATTTCTTGAATCATTTTCTATCCTTGGGAATTGATAAAATATGGCGACGGAAAGCAATCAAACAACTTCGTTCTATTCAGCCAAAAAAAATAATTGATATTGCTACTGGAACAGGTGATTTTGCCATTGCAGCGCTAAAACTAAACCCTAAAGAAGTAGTTGGATTAGATATTTCTGCCGGAATGTTGGCTGTTGGTGAGCAAAAAATGATTAAAAGAAAACTCAATAATATCATTAAGATGCAGCTTGGTGACTCCGAAAACATTCCGTATGAAACTAATTACTTTGATGCCTTAACCGTTGGATTTGGAGTTCGAAATTTTGAAAATCTAGAACTGGGATTAGCGGAGATGTTGCGTGTTTTAAAACCAGGTGGAAAAGCGATAATTCTTGAGTTTTCTAAACCCAAAGCGTTTCCAATTAAACAAGTATTTGGATTTTACTCAAACTATATAATTCCATTCTTCGGAAAAAAATTATCTAAAGATGCAAAAGCATACACTTATTTGCCCGAAAGCGTAGCAGCATTCCCTGAAGGAAAGGATTTTGAAGATATCTTATTAAAAATTGGGTACAAGGACATTCAATCAAAAACCGTAAGTGGTGGCATCGCAACAATATATACTGGATTAAAATAAAGTTGCAACTTTCAAGTTAACTTTGCGTTTAATTAATTGCATGAATCGATTTCTAATCCTTTTTATTTTTCTTGTTATGGGAATTTCTTCCCAAGCCCAAAAATTTAAACAAGAACGTTATAAAAATTTTGATAAGCGAACCTTTCACTTTGGATTTATGCTCGGCTTCAATTCCTCAGACTTTACCGTTTATCAAGATGTAAATGCCTACGAGAAATATGGCTTGAAATTATTGGAAAATGATGCCCAGCCCGGTGGACAACTAGGTATATTAACGACTATGAAATTAGGAACTCCGGTTTTACGGTTACGCTTTATTCCAACCTTATCCTTTCAAGAGAAATTATTGCGCTATACTTTTGAAGATACCTTATTAAATACTGATGAAATTGGCGAAGAAAGAGTCAACTCAACTAATCTTGACTTTCCCTTGATGCTACAATTTAGGACAAAGAGATACAATAATTTCACAGCTTATGCCTTGGTTGGCGGACAATTTTCAATTGATTTACAATCTCAAGAAAAAGCTTCACAAAATTATATTGATCCATACATAAAAATTAAACGGAATGATATTCAAGGGCAAATTGGTGGTGGCATTGAGTTTTTTGCTCCCTATTTCAAATTTGGCATTGAAATAAAATATTCTCATGGATTTATCAATAGTTTTATTCAAGACAACACGAACATAGCCGAACCTATCAATAAGCTATACAATAAAGTGTGGTCGCTGTCACTTATCTTTGAAGGATAATGGAGACAATCTCTTTTCAATGTTCACCTGAACAAGGCCAAGACAATCAATTTATTGAAAATACTTTACGCGAAAATTCAGGAATTCATCACCCTAAGAAGATTTATTTCCGTTGGAAGAAAAAAAGCATCGATGCAAGAGGTCGAAATATTAAGATTAATTGCACATTCGATGTTTCTGCAAGTGAACTTCCCTCCCACTTGCAATCGTTTGATTTTTTATCTGTCGCTAATGCCAAACCTGTCATCATAATTGGAGCTGGCCCTGCTGGACTATTTGCTGCATTACGTTGCTTAGAACTTAATCTAAAACCAATTATTTATGAACGGGGGAAAGATGTTCGCGCCAGAAGATTTGATTTAGCGCTACTCAACAAAGAAGGTATATTAAATCCTGAATCAAACTACTGTTTTGGTGAAGGTGGCGCTGGAACG
This sequence comes from Chryseobacterium gleum, assembly GCA_945877045.1. GTDB lineage: Bacteria > Bacteroidota > Bacteroidia > Flavobacteriales_D > Crocinitomicaceae > UBA952. The sequence continues at coordinate 5,206 of CAMCQW010000029.1, read as the reverse complement.
TATTCAGACGGGAAATTATATACGCGTTCTAAAAAACGTGGTGATGTCGAAAGAGTCTTGCAAATATTGGTTCATTTTGGAGCGGATGATGCCATTCTTGTTGATGCGCATCCTCATATTGGGACCAATAAACTTCCACAAATTATTGAGGTAATTCGCGAAAAAATTATTGAATGCGGCGGTGAGGTTCACTTTAACAGCAAATTAACGGATATAAAGCATGAAAGGAAGAAGCTAAGATCCATTCAAATTAATAATGAACATTGGTTGGATACAAAAAATATGATTCTTGCTACTGGCCACTCAGCAAGGGATATCTTTTCATTATTGCATAAAAGACAAATTCGAATAGAATCAAAGCCCTTTGCTTTGGGTGTTAGAATTGAGCATCAGCAATCTTTTATTGATAAATTACAATACCACAATCGTTTAAGTGACCAATATCTTCCCCCTGCCTCTTACAGTTTAGTCACTCAAATTGATGGAAAAGGTGTATATTCTTTCTGTATGTGTCCTGGAGGAATTATTGCGCCTTGCGCAACAAGCGAAGAAGAAGTTGTTACCAATGGTTGGTCGCCCAGTAAAAGAAATAATCCCTACGCAAACTCCGGTCTCGTGGTTAGCATCGATCCTTCAGACTTTAAAGATTATAAAACCGATCCATTTGTTTGCTTAGATTTTCAAAAATCAATTGAAAAAAAATGTTGGGAACTTGCTGGTAAAAATCAAAAAGTGCCGGCTCAATGTTTAGCGGATTTCGTAGATAGAAAAAAATCAGAATTTTTTCCAAAAACATCCTATTTCATTGGCGTAACAAGTGTAGAAATGGATTCAGTATTCCCTCAATTTGTCATCGAAAGAATCCGAAAGGCGTGTATAGAATTTGAGAAAAAAATGCCGGGCTTCATAACAAATGAAGCAGTAATTCATGCTCCTGAATCTCGAACATCCTCGCCTATTCTCATTCCTAGAGATCCAATAACTATGCAGCACCTTGAAATAGAAGGAATTTATCCCTGTGCTGAAGGTGCAGGATATGCTGGAGGAATTGTATCTGCTGCAATTGATGGAATGAGATGTATAGAAGTAATTCCCTTTTCATTAGCAGACTAAAATTAAAATTGTATTTTAGCAAAAAAAACAACTATGTCTTGTCTTCAAGTATTATTGTGCATAATCTTTCCACCATTAGCTGTTATGGATAAAGGCTGTGGATCAATACTTATTGTTTTTCTATTAACATGTGCCGGCTGGATCCCAGGAGTGATTGCTGCCATGATAATTATAAATAGTAAAAAATAGATTTTCATCAGCCTTAAGCTATTTACTTTGTTTAATTTTACCGAATGAAACGCGTTGTAGTTGGTCTTTCTGGTGGTGTCGATTCAAGTGTAGCAGCCTATCTTTTAATTCAACAAGGATACGAAGTAATAGGAATTTACATGCGAAATTGGCACGATGAGAGCGTGACCATTTCTAATGAATGTCCATGGATTGAAGATTCAAATGATGCCTTATTGGTTGCTCAACATCTTGGTATACCTTTTCAAGTTATAGATTTGAGCGAGGCATACAAAACCCGGATTGTTGACTATATGTTCGATGAATATCAACGAGGACGAACCCCAAATCCGGATGTGTTGTGCAACCGTGAAATAAAATTCGACGTGTTCCTAGAAACCGCCTTACAACTTGGCGCTGATTACGTAGCAACTGGTCATTATTGTCGTAAAGCCGAAAATCACGATGGTACCTTTTCCTTATTAGCAGGCATCGATAAAACAAAGGATCAATCTTATTTTCTGTGCCAAATTACGCAATACCAACTTTCTAAAGCCTTATTCGCTATTGGTGATTTAGAAAAAAGAGAAGTCCGGGAAATTGCTAAGAAATTAGCACTTGTTACCGCTGAAAAGAAAGATTCCCAAGGACTATGTTTTGTTGGAAAAATAAGTTTACCCTTATTTCTACAACAAAAATTGAAGGCGAAAACGGGACAAATCATAGAAATACCAGAAAATTTACCTCCATTCCTCGCATATGATGAAATTCCCGTGAATGCTGCAAATGTGGTCGAATTATCCACCCCTTTTACGTATAATTCAACGATGGGCGAGGTGGTTGGACAACATCAGGGCGCTCAATTTTACACCATTGGTCAACGGAAAGGACTTAATATTGGAGGAAAACCAATGCCTAGTTTTATAATTGGTCTTGATACGAAAGAAAATATTATTTACACAGGTCAATCAGCGGTGCACCTTGGCCTAAATAGATACGCACTAAAACTTGAGTCAAAAAGTATTAATTGGTTAATTAACAATGATTTAATAAGTAATAATACTGAATTACGTTGCCAGGTAAGAATCCGTTATAGACAAGCGTTACAAGAAGCGAAGTTGATTAAATTAGAAGGCGAATTATATATATTGTTTGATAAAAAACAAAAAGGAATTACACCAGGACAATTTGCTGCTTGGTATCTTGGAGAAGAATTAGTAGGCTCAGGAGTAATAAGCGCTTAATTCATACCAATTGAAAAGAAAACAGAATTATTTTCCTCTGCCTTCTTACTTGCGTTTTGAATCCTATCCATTAAATCTGCTACCTGAAAAATATTTAAGCTAGATTGCTCACCTAAATCACGGTGCTTTGATAACTTAATTCTTGCTTGATGAATAGTCTTTGTTCTTAATGATTGCATATAGGTTGTCATAGTTACTATTTTAAAACTGTGAAGTAATACGCTAGGTATTTCCGCAAGGTTTCAATTTTCGTAGTTAAGCGCTAAAATACATTTAATTGAACCAGTCAACTATAACATCAACAATAAGTTATCTTTATCAAATTGGCACTATAAGATTAATAATAAACTTAAATTAATGGTGCTGGTAACAAAATCCACTGGGATCTAAGGTCATTCGCTTGCACCGTGCCCCTTTTTGTGTAATTCCTTTGCATTGAACCGATACAATTGTATTTGACGAATTATTATTGCTATTGGAGGAATTAGATGCTTTCCATGTCCAACAAGGAGTACATACTGAACTTTCCAATGCATTTTCTTGCTTGTCCTGTAGATTAGGAAAAAAGTTCAAGCCAGTTAACTGCTCCACTTTATCGATCGAAACCGCAAAACTACTTAAATCAGCCTTCGACCCTTGATTAGGGATTATAAAACCAATGGCTTTAAAGTCTGGTTGACTATAGTCTAATAAAACTTTGTAATAATATGCTGGAATTGAAACCTTATTAGAACCAATACTAGGTAAATTACTACTTAATATGGGCCCAGTAACGACATACAAAGATTTATTTTCCCTTGCCCAAGTTCTAACTAACTCCTCCAATTTTTTCCAAATCCCCCTGTTAAAACTTGGATCTTGAGGACTCATATTACTATAATAAAAGGATTCCAGCATGGTTTGGTTGGTCCACGACATATCGGCGGCCGGTGCTAAATGCCCACGATCATACCCAGACCCTTTGTAATCACCATCATTAGCCGACCCTGTTTTGATAGCGCCATCGACCAAGAATTTATCTGAGCGTTCAAACTTACGATCTGTTTCCTCGCTTGTTAACTCATATGCGATCCAAATCGCTTGCTCATGTTCCTCACTATATAAAAGACTGTATGCAGTGTGGTGAACAATTAACTTTTCATTTTCCGTTGCTGGAATCTCCATATTTGGTGATGCAACAGCACGTTCCTCCGAAATAACAACACTATCTTTTATGGCGGGGTAAACCTGTTCCGTTGTAACATTCTCATTACGAGCTACCTCTAAAGGTGCCGTCTTAACATAATTACAACTAGAGAATAAAGCTCCAAATAAAAAAATAAAACCAAAAAATATACCCTTGTTTTTCATCATAATTATTTCACTAATAAATTAGCATTAATAGCATCAGCGCTACCAATTTTCAAAGAGCAAATATAGATTCCGCAAGCCAATTGATTGGTTTTAATGGAAAATTGACTCACTCCCTGTTCAACAACATGAACAACTTTTTTACCTGAAAAATCAACTATCGACAATTCCACCAATTCTTTCGCATCATTATTAAACGTAATGAAAGCATAACTATCAGAGGGATTCGGATAAATAAGAAGCTCATTATCCTCTTCTTCATACAAGGGGAAGGTAACTTTCCACAAATCTCCGCCACGTTCAATGACGAATAATTCATTTCCCACTAGCACAGCGTCCACAGGTAAATAAAAGCCACTTACTAAATCCGATGTTGTCATTTTATAATTATCAATACCGGCATCATAAACCAGCTTAAGTTGCCTTAATTCACGCGATGGGTCTACAAAAGGACAAGGAATTCCCCACGGTGAAATAGGTGAAAAACCGGTACTATCACCCCCAGGCATAAAACTTAAAACAAAACCATCACCTCTAAAAGGACTTGCCAGTAGGCTGTCTTTATCGAAAACCAATCCCAAAGGAGATGCATGTGGCGTAAATGTAGAAACATACGTTCCTTCCTCGCTTGCTTTCATTACCATTCCTGTGGTAGCATCCCGGTAATAATCAGCAGAAACGCCATAATTCCTCACTGGATCCATAAATGTAACATTCGAAGGTAAGGCAGGAAACGTAGGGTCATCCAAAAACCAACCTGCCGCCACTCCCCCACAATTCGGATTCACCAAAGGATCATTTAAATAATTATAAGGAGAATTAATTAAGGGGTTAATGTTTCCGCCCATATTCCATGGAAAACCATAGTTTTTTCCTTGCCGAATCCAATTCAATTCTTCAGGATCATCGCGCTCCCCAGAATTATCAATCGAAAAAAGCGAATCATTGCCATCCCAAGCAAAATCATATGCATTCCTTGTCCCGGTAGCGTAAATAAAACCACTATTTTCCAACCACAATGAATCATTAATCAAATGAATGGGTAAGGAAGAAATAGGAAATCTAAACATGCGGCAAGTCATTGGGGTTTCTCGACAATTGGGCCAAGCCCCATTATTGTCATTCATTTCACCCAGATGTGTACGTGCACCGCTACTAACGAACAAAAAATCACCAGATGGATCGATGGAAACACCAGAAAATCCATGGTCACCCGTCGGACTAGCGCTAGGATATGGATCACTTGAAACAAGAGTTTCCCATAATCGAGTTCCATTTGCTAGAGGCGTACCCTTTGAAATCATCCCAACACCCGTGTTACTCGTCCAATT
>CAMCQW010000028.1 GCA_945877045.1 Chryseobacterium gleum | reverse complement strand
GGTATCATAGTTTTGTTGCAAGGCATTGATTGGAATCATGAGTTGTTCGTTGTCCGGAAAGAATTTATGCATGAAGTATAACAAGAAATCACGGCAATCTGTGTTGTAATTTTTATACATAGTTACCTTCCCGAAAAAGTACTTGATATTTGGGTTAAATCGAACAAGTGCTCCAAGTCCATCCCAAATATTATCTAAGGCAAATAACCCCTTCCTTGGATTCACTGTTGGCTGAAAATTGGGTTGTACCCAGCTACGACCTAATTCGATGGTGTAGGGCAGGATATTGTTTATGAAATTATCAGAGAACTTGAAATAGTGCTCTGTCGATAGATTAATTTTTCCTGTATGGTCGATTGAATTCTTGCATAAAATGAACCGGTATCCACCAATTATTTCCTCATCTTCCGGTGACCAAACGATTAATTGTTGGTAGGCATTTTCACCTCTATCGTATTCGTCTAAGTCTACGGATTCTCCGGTGCCGCCTCCTGATGCTCGAAATGTAATTTCTCGTAATCGTCCAATTTCCAATATGACATTTGGCGCATTTTTGTCATTAACAATATAAATCTCATTATTCCCTTTTCGCGTCAGCCTAGTAAAACAATCTTTATTTAACTCAGCTTTCAGAATAGATCTATCAATAGCGGGTAGTATTTCTTCCATTTTTTTAGTTTAATTCATGCACTATTTTCCGAATTTCCTTCGCGACCTCAAAATCATTTTTCGAAGTGTCAAATTGGTTCATTTTTATTTCTTTACCTATTGTAAATGTTAATTTTTTATTGCGTTGTTTGAATAATTCATTGGATAAGTATAGCATTTCTATATTGGTCTTAATCCTTAAAAATCTACGAAAACTATTCAAGCGATAAAAAAATGGAGATAATTTTCCATCTATATGAATAGGAATAACTGGTCTGTCCAATAAACGCGCATAGGTAACGAATGTTCGTTTCCAGGGTAGATCCTGAACCACGCCATCTATTTTTCTACTCACTAATCCTGCTGGGAACAAGCAAATGGCATGATCTGATTCAAAGGCCTTGGCAATTTGTCCTCGCACTGATTTATCGTTTTTGCCGTGTTTATTCACTCCAATAAATAATCCATTAAGATTTTCTAGGTTTAAGAGTAAATCATTCACAATAAATCGCACATCGGGTCTGTGGTATTTAAGCAGCGAAATCAATGCAAGGCCATCCATTCCACCTAGTGGATGGTTGAGTACGATTATGATTGGCCCTGATTTCGGGATGTTTTCTATGCCTGTTGAAGCGATGCTAATATTAAATTCATCCAATAGGGCATCGCTAAATGCTGCATCCTTGATGTTTTTATATTTTTCGAGATAATGATTTATTTCTTTCTGATGAATGATTCGTTCGAGGTAGCGAATAACAAATTTTGGTAACCAAAAAGCAATTTTTTTATTTTTACTTTCGATTAATCGCTTGACATCAATACGTTTTTCTTTTTCCATTTTTTTTCTGACTTCGAAATTATAAGAATCGAAACTGTTAATTACATGATTTCAATTTAATTATTCACAAAGGTGATTTAGTAATTAAAATCGATTTCCAAGCCATCATACGCTGGGTAAACATTTGGTGGGAGCAATGCTTGAATATCATTGTGTTTGCCAAATAAATGTGAAATATGGGTCAGATAGGCTTTTTTTGGTTGAATTAAGGCGATAAATGCTAAGGCCTCTTCTAGGTTAAAATGGGAGATGTGTTTTGATTGATGTAAAGCATTTATGATCAAAATATTTATTCCTTTCAATTTATCACTTTCTTCTTTAGCAATTGTTTTAGCATCCGTTATATAGGCAAAGTCTCCGATCCTAAATCCAAGTACCGGCATTTTATAATGATTTACTTGGATAGGGATAATGGTGCATGTGTCGGATAAATTGAAGGGGGATTTATCTATCTGATGCAGTTTTATTTTTGGGATCCCTGGATAGTCAACGTTATTGAAAATATAAGAAAACTCTCTTTTTAATGCGGCTTCTACCTCTGCGCTGCAGAAAACATCCATGTGGGAATTGTACCGGTAATTGTATGCCCGAACGTCGTCTAAGCCTGCAATATGATCTTTATGCTCGTGCGTGAATAGGATTCCCTCTAGGTCGTTTACTTTTGCTCTAAGCATCTGTTGCCGAAAATCAGGACCAGCATCAATTACATAATTTTTTTGGTCAACATGGAAAAGTAAGGAGGAGCGTAATCGTTTATCTTTGAAATCGTCAGAGGAACAAACGTGACAGCTACATGCAATCAAAGGAACACCTTGTGAAGTGCCTGAACCTAAAACAATTGCTTTTCCTTTCATTTGTTACGAAGATATATTTTTTTTATCGCTAAAGCTCTATAACTTTTGCCAATTCATTTTTTCGAAGGAAAAGAGTAAGAATCGTTTTCACATCTCTATTTTCTTTCTGTTTATTAATATATCGTTTGTAATCAGTGGGACCTTTTCCATGAAAGTGATAAGGAGCAAAACCATATCCTTGATACACTCCATTTTCAATCCAAACAATACTTTTCTCCACTTTCTCTCGCCCCTTATCGATAATGTAAAAAGAACGACCTTCAAAGGTTAAGGCATCAATGCACTGGTTTACACGCTTATTATAGTCAACTGCATGCTCTAAATTAACGCAAGCTCCTGAACATTTTTTTATGGTATAATGGAAGCATGCTTCTTGGCTTTGATACAAATGACATAGTTTTTGGCAAAGTTGGTAATGTTCTACTTTTGCGTTTAAAAATTCAATACCATCTTTTTTGCTGTTAAAATGAATCAATGGGTACGCATCATTTTTACTCAAAGATTCCACTTTTAAGGTAATGTATCCCCTCTCATTCAGCTGATCAAAAAGTCCGAAGGAAAACACACTATTTCTCAGCGTCCGATTATATAGGGGTTTGTGAATTTTAATTAATTCACTTTCTCGTAACATGGCAATAAGATCTGATCCTGTAATTTCGTATTCAATGCGAACAATATCTTGTATCATTTTTATTGCCTTTGCCGTTTTCATATTGTTTAAGTGCTGTTCTACTCTTTTCTTTATGGAAATACTTTTTCCGATGTAAATTATTTTATTGAACTCATTATAAAATAGGTAAACCCCTGTTTTTTGTGGTAGTCCATCGATGGTTTCTATGGAGAGATTGGGGTGAATTTTTTTTGGATTTATCTCCGTTTGAATTAATCCAATTAATCTTTCTTGATCTTTTGCATGCATAATTTGGAAAAGTTCAGCGGTCGCTAATGCATCACCACCTGCCCTATGTCTTCCATTGATGCTTATTCCGAGCGATCGGGTTAGTTTGCCTAAGCTATACGATTCATGCCCCGGAATGATTAATCGCGCTGCTTTTACAGTGCAAAGGTGTGGGAATCTGAAATCATAGCCAAGCGTTTTATATTCACTTCTAAACATTCCATAATCGAAAGCTACATTGTGCGCAACGAAGACACAGCCCTCACAAAATTCAATTACTTGCTTAGCTATTTCATAAAATTTTGGTGCTTTCGTCACCATGTGATCGCTTATGCCAGTTAAACGAACAATAAATTCAGGAATGGGTATTTCGGGATTTACAAGTGTTACAAATTCGTCAATGATCTTTTCACCATCAAATTTGTAAATAGCCAACTCTGTTATCTTTGAGGCATTTACGCTCCCTCCCGTGGTCTCAACGTCGATGATTACAAAATTCATGCAGCGAAAGTATTCAAAAGTCCATTTACAAGTGTGAAAAAATCAATATATTTAGAAAAAAAAATCTAATTTAATTAGTGGATTATATTTTATAGAAATTAGTAGTAATTTTAAGCGGTATTTAGAAAAATTAATCATCAAAAATTATTGAAAATGAAATTAGCTATCTGTTTTTGTATTATAAGTTCTTGTTTTTTTGCTCAATCAAATTTTACCGTTTTCAACAACAATGGTCAAACATTTTATGTTATATTAAATGGCGTAAAACAAAATTCGTTGCCACAAACTAATGTGGTGGTAAGTGGATTAGTAAATTCTGCCTATTCGGTGAAATTGATCTTTTCAGATGGTAAAACAGCAGACATTGATAAAAACTTTTTCATTGATTCTCCAAGTGATATCACCACACGAATCATTTTCAAAAAGGGAAAGGGTAAATTACAATTGATAAGCCAAATCCCAACGGTAGGTGCATCTACTGGTGAAACGGTCATTAATTATCGACCAGATAACAATGCTTCCTTTTCAGATGGATCTGTTGGTATTGGGTTTGTTGGAAATTCTACCACCACAACGGTAGTTACAGAAACAACGACTCAACAAACAGGCAATGGATCGGTAAACATTCAAGCAACTCCAACTCCCACTAATTCTTCAAATGGTAATGTGGGCATCCAGATGAATATAGTAGATTCAACTTCTGGTCAAAATATGGGGGTAAACATGAGTATTAACATCAATGGTCAAGTTGTGGATCCGAATGCTCAAATTAATACCAATGTGCTTGTTCCTGCGAATGTTACTATTTCAGGAAACGCTCCAGCGAATACAAATAGTTCAACGGTTATTACAACTACAACTACAACAACCAATTCTTCCAACTCATCTATAAATTCATCGAATAACGTTGTTACAAACACTTCATCACCCAGTAATTCCAACGTAAACTGTTCTAGAACTTTGAACAATACCGCTGTTTTTATTGAAGAATTAAAGGATCAAAGTTTTGAAGATGACCGTGTTGAAGCGTTACAATTGTCCTTGGTTAATATGTGTCTTTATGCAGCAGATGCAGAAAAGATAATGCCTTTATTTACTTTTGATGCCAATCAATTAACTGTTGCAAAATTTATGTCCGATCGATTAGTAGATAAGGAGAATGCCTCTTCGCTTGCTAAACATTTTTCTTTCGATAGTACCAAAATGGAATACAGGAAATATATTAGCGGTAAAAACTGATTATTCGTTAACGCTAGCCTCGATACAACCCTACCTTTAGTAAGTCCACTCGGCTAGCTTCTATTAAGTTTATCGAGTGCAACTCGACTCCGCTCGATGCCCGTTTAGTGAATCGAGGACCTATTATGTGAATCGAGCACCCTTTATGTGAATCGAGCGGAGTCGAGAGACACGGTAAGTCGAGAAACACGGTAAATCGACACGGTAGATCGAAGGTAGGTGGGAACTAGGCCTTCAATTTTTCTTCGTAAAGAAGCACCCAATCTTCTACACTAACTTTCTGCATGAGAGCGCCAATTAGCGCATAGGGAATTTCACCTGATTTTTTAAAACGGACACAGCTTTTTCCCATATCAAGTTTTAGGCTTGTGAATTTACTGTATTCATCTTTAAACCAATCCAGCAACTTTTCATCACTATATAGGCCCATATGATAAAAGGTAATGATATCTTTTCGCATGACTAAATTCAAAAATGGTAAAGGGAGTTTTGGCGTGCAATGATACCCTGCAGGGTAAATAGAATGAGGCACCACATATCCAATCATGCCATACCCAATAGTTTCTTCAAATCCTTTAGGGACATTTTCGACAATAACTTTTCGTAATTCCAAGAATTCAGACTTTCTAGGTCCCTCTAACTGTTCGATGTATTGCTGAACTTCCATTTATTAAATTCTTCCTGGGTAAATTTTAAGTGCTTCCCGAAGACAAATAACTGCTTTTTTCAAGGCTTCTTGGTTTAGTACGTATGCAATCCTTGCTTCTTGTTTACCAGCGCCAGGACTAGCGTAAAATCCATTTGCCGGGGCCATCATAACAGTTTGTCCCTCGTAGGAGAAAGATTCCAGCAACCATTGACAAAATTTTTCCGCATCATCCACAGGGAATTTTGCTATGCAATAGAAAGCGCCGCTTGGCTTTGGACAAAATACGCCGTTTATCGAATTTAAGCCATCGACCATAATATTTCTTCTTTCAACATATTCTGCGACCACGTCTTCAAAATAAGAATCCGGTGTTTCTAAGGCTGCTTCTGCTGCTATTTGATCAATAGTTGGGGGCGATAACCTCGCTTGACCGAATTTCAATACCGATGAAATAAGACCTTCATTTTTTGAAATTAATGCACCAATTCTTGCTCCACACATGGAGTAGCGTTTTGATACGGAGTCTATCATTATTACATTTTGACTGATTCCTTCTAGATTCATGACAGAATGAGGGCTTGCCCCATCGTAGCAAAATTCTCTGTACACTTCATCAGCAAATAAATAGATGTCGTGTTTCTTTACTATTTCAGCTAATTGCTTCAACTCTTCCAATGAATACAAATAGCCGGTCGGATTTCCTGGATTACAAATTACAATCCCTTTCGTTTTTGAAGTAATTTTTCGTTCAATTTCTTCTATTGGTGGCAAAGCAAAACCAGTTTCAATGCTCGAAATTACAGGAACAACCTGTACTCCAGCCATCATAGCAAAACCATTGTAATTGGCATAGAACGGTTCAGGGATTATTATTTCATCGTTTGGATTACACGTCGCCATTAAGGCAAAAACTAAGGCCTCAGATCCACCGGTTGTTATTATAATATCTTCGGTTTTTACATCAATCCCATTTTTTTGATACTTAGCTGCAAGTTTAATTCGATAACTCTCGAATCCAGCCGAATGACTGTATTCAATCACTTTTTTATCAAAATTTCTAATGGCATTTAAAGCACTTTCAGGCGTGGCAATGTCGGGTTGTCCTATATTTAGGTGGTAAACAACTAAGCCCTTTTTTTTGGCTTTCTCTGCAAATGGAACTAATTTGCGAATAGGAGAAGCGGGCATTTCTATTGCTTTATTCGATAATTGTGGCATATTTTATTTTTTTTACAAAAGTAATGAATCTTATACAGTTACTATTTTCATTTGTCCATCTTGGTATAGAAAACGAAACCATTTTTTTCATATAAAACGGATAATTTGGGATAGGTTTTTAAATAACCTTCCTTACGATCAATTTTTGAAATGCAATATACCGGTTTATCAGTTGTTTCATTGCATAACCATGCTTCATCAAATCGCTTATTGTTTTTATGATTCTTTGTTTCTCCATAGAATAGATGCGCATAAGATTTATAACCAAGCGGAACAAGGTAGCAGTTCTCATTTTTGTGTTTTTGAAAGAACTCAATTGCAGCAGCTTGCGATATCCCTTCAATTTTTGATAATGTATTAGCTTGAATGGTTAATATTCCTAAGGCCACTGTTAATAAGGATACTATGATGGCTAATTTTAATTGCTTCCTTAATAATAGCATTAGCGAAAGTAGTGCACCAACAAGAAAGAATAACCCCGGAAAATAATCCCAGTTACTCCATGAAAGTTTCGCGTTTAAATTCGCTATTGCAAAGGGATCCTTAATGTTAAATGTTTCGATTAGCCATTCTTTGTGCTGCAAAGCATATGGTATAAATAGGAGGATGATTGAAAAAATAACTAAATAGCTAATCGTAAAAATAGAAACTGTTTTTATTTGTTTGGTACTTTTCAACTCTTGTACCCACCTTGCTGCAAAGTAGGTCAATGGAAAATAGCAAAGAGATGAATAATGGATGATTTTAGTGCTCACGATCGAAAAGAGTAGCAATGTCAACCAAAAAACCACTTTCATCCATAAATCAAAGGATTCCTTTTTGTTTTTATGTTTATTTTGAAAAAGAAAATAACCTATTGCAAAAAAGGAGGCAGGGAAACAGCCAAATAGAAGAATAACAAAGTGGTAATAAAATGGCCCTCCATGTCCAGCATCTTGAGTTTGAAATAACCTAAGTTGATAACTAATAAATTCTGAAATCATCTGCTTATTGCCCGTGTTGATTAAAAGCATAAACCAAATTCCACCTATTAGAAGCGTGAATACAAAAAATGTGATAAGTTGTTTTACAGATGGGAATTGTCGAAATCGGATTGAAATAAAGTAAATCAACGCGGTTCCACCCACTAAAACCAACGCGACTGGTCCTTTTGTCATTATGGCTAGACCCATAAAAACACCTGCAATTAGGTATGACCCAATTCCGTATTCATCTTTGTGACCTTTGTACAAATGATAAATAGCAGCAATGATGAATAAATTAAACCATGGGTCAATAATGCCCGAATGAAAGTATAAATTGGGCAAAAAAGAACCTAAATAAAAGGCCACCCACCAATATCCAAAAGTTTCATTCTTAACTTTTTTTCCAGCTAGGTATAAAAAATAAGCGGTTGCAATGGCAGCAATAAAATTAGGGAATCGGCCAGCAAATGCGGTAATGCCAAATAGCTTCATTGAATAAACTTGCATCCATATAAAGAGCGGTGGCTTTTCCCAAAATGGTAGGTAATCAATTGTAACCGTCGAGTAATTGTTTGAAGCAAGCATTTCTCGCGCACATTCTGCAAAATTGATCTCGTCCCAATCGAAAAGGTGAACCGTTCCTAAAAAAGGAAGGAACAAGGCAATACACACCAATAAAACAAAACTAACACGATAACTATTCATGGTTGGACTTCAGTTTTACTAACGGTGAATTGAATTTTTCTAATTTATGATTTAGTTTTTTATGGACAAAATAAGCGGTACCAGTACCTATTAATGATCCAGCTAAAACATCCATAAGAAAATGTTGCGATAGGTATATCCTTGAATAAGCAACTAGTAATGCGCACAGAAAAAATACGATGATTATCCCTTTTGATTTATTATAGGCAAGTGCAAATAAGGTCATTAGTGCAAAAATACTCGTTGTGTGGCCAGAGGGGAAGGAATGTTCGATGAAATAGGTAAAGTCGCTCATTTTATAAAAAGTAGCATCCGTTTTAAAATAGTAATAGGGGCGTTTACAATCGGAAAACAAACTGTTTTTCAAAACGATGCTAATAATGCCTGAACTTGCATAACTTATGATCTGCAAAATTGAAAGCCTTACGCTAACGAAGAGCAATGCCACTGATACAAATACGATCGTCCATCCATCACCTAAGTGCGTAATTAGTTGAAAAAAGGCATCTAGTCCCTTGGAATGAATTAGATTAAGGGACTTATGAATGGCAATTTTGTCTTCTAGGCAAATCCATCCTAAAGAAAAAGTCCAAAAAATGACACTACAGTAGAAAAAATAGGAGGAAGTGTTCTTTGTCATCGATAGTCAAAGGTAATAATTACTAATTTATTAATCATTTTCATTAATGATAAATGTAAAAAGTACCGCATCGTATGAAAAGTGGGCAGCTATTGCGAAATACAATCCGAAATGAACATATCCGAAAGATAGAAGCAAAATAAAGGGCAAGGCAATGATACCATAAAGAGAAAAGCGCCAATTAAATGGATTTAAGTAGCCGTGAAGCGCAATAAATAGGATGGAGGTAGTGATTACACCCAAGAAGGGCTGTATACCTGCTCTAAATAATAACTCTTCTCCAACTCCAGCGCAGAGAGATAGAAACAGCCCCTGCCAAGGTTTCAATTTCAGCGATGAAATTAGTGTATCAATTCTTGTTGATACATTATCAAACACGCTCGCATTCATTAAGAGGTAAGCAATAAAAGCATAGATGATTCCGAATTCAAGTCCATATCCAATTGAAATAGGAACTATTTTGTCTAAATCCAAGAATTCAAGTAGTGAAACTGGTCCCGAAATTTGACAAATTAAATAACCAATTAGTGGAAAAATTAGCAAGGTAGCTAATCCCAAAATCATGATATTATTTCTCATACCCTATAAATATTCATTAAAAACTGCCCAACGTTAATAAAATCCTTTTGCTTTAGAATTTAAGCGTTATATTTAACGAAATTAAAAAATAAATCTGCCTATCGACTAACTTTACTTAACCGCCAATTTTTTTTGGACTAATTAGTAAATATGTCGTTAAATCTTTTAGCAGATCAAGAATTAATCAATTTGTATTTATCGGGTAATGAAAATGCTTTCGCCCAATTATTAAAGCGTCATAAAGACCGCGTATATCGTTATATTAATTCTAAAGTCAGGGATACTGATTTAGCGAATGATATTTTCCAGGATGCTTTTATTAAAGTGATTACAACCATGAAAGAAGGTAATTACAATGAAGAGGGTAAATTTCTTCCGTGGATAATGCGTATTTCACACAATCTTATTATCGATCATTTTCGTAAAACTAATAGAGTTCGTTTTTTATCTGAATCGCGTACTTTGAATGAAGAATTTACTATTTTTCACAAATTAGCTAATGATGATAGAAATTTTCTGGAAGAAACATGTAATACTGAGTTGGAATCACAAATGGTTGAACTTTTAGATCATTTACCTCAAATGCAACGTGAAATTGTACAAATGAGAATTTTTCAAGACATGTCTTTTAAAGAAATTGCTGAATTGGAAGACATTAGTATTAATACAGCGTTGGGTCGTATGCGTTATGCCTTAATTAATCTACGTAAACTGATTGATACCAATCAAATCGTTATGGAGTATTAATTTTAACTATTTTTAAGAGGAGTAATGTCAAGACAAAAAAGGCAATTATACTCATGTAAAGGTTACTATAATTGCTGTATCCTCTTTTCTTCCAATAAAGAAAATTGATCGTCCCCAAACATACTCCTATCGCGATGGTTAATATCCAAAAAGTCATCAAATTAATTCAAATTGTTGGAAATGGTGCATGAAATGTTTGACATGCAATTTCCCCCATTTTTCAAAATCCAATTCACCATAATATGGATGGGTTTCAGTGGCACCAGGGTTTTCTTCGTAGTATTCAATAAAATTTAGCCATTCTATTGTAAATTCATCAATGGAAAGTGGTAATTCATTATGACGTAATTCAATTATATCTTTTCTGAAAGGAATAACAATATTTCTTGCCATTTCTTTATCAGAATATAAAAATTGTTGCCTTCTTGCGAAGGTCTCGTCATTTTCATTCGGGGTGAAATTATTTAATCCCCTAGACATTATGAGCAGATCACTTAAATGTTCTACCATTTCTTGGGCTGTCATTTTGCCCCAAAGGGGTTTTTTTGAAATTGTTAGACGGTCTAATGCATCTAACATAGTAACTAATTCCATTTTAAGTTGATTGTGTTATTTTCCGACTAAAATATGGAGACTTTTCGGGACTACTTTGACATTAAGTGTGCCTTTTGTAGCCATTGATTCTCCGTCGTAATGGGCTATTTTTTCTGATACTCGAATGGTTGCTTTATCAAATGAGATCACTTCCATGAAAGAACTTTTGTCGGAACGTTTGAATAAAAATTGTAATGCGATCCCTGGAATTCTCCAGAAAGAGAAAGGCTTTAATAAAATTAATTCAACTTTTCCATCTGTAGCATCTGATTTTGGCGAAACCACTAATCCATTTCCCCATTCCCTTGTATTTGCAAGTGTACAAAGCATGACAGGTAATTTTTTTACTTGCCCATTAGCATCAACAGATATATTTATTGGATTGTATTTAAAAAATTCTCTTAAGACAATTTTTAAATAGGACATAAAGCCTCTTTTACTGCTACCAACAAATTTTTTCGCAACTAAAGCATCAAATCCATAACCACTAATCCCTAAAAATGCCTGTTCGTTAACAAGGACAGTATCCATTGTTATTTCATGCTGATTATTAATACAGTGAATGGCCTTTTTTATGGTAAGTGGAATATGCATGTGACGTGCCAAGCCGTTTCCTGAACCAATAGGAATAATGGCTAATAAAACCTTAGAACCAATTAGAGTGGTGCCAATTTCATGAACTGAACCATCCCCACCAACAGCACAAACGATATCAATTTTTTTTGAAATCGCCTCTTTCGCTAATTCTTGGGCATGCCCTTTATAATTCGTGTATTGAATTTCAAAGTCAAATAAATTTTGATCCAAATATTCGCGCACTAAAGCGGGGATGTCGTCTTTCCGACGAACGCCTGCAACAGGATTAATAATGAACCAAATGCGCTTTTTCACTTTATTTTGCTTTTGTTTGATTTCGCCGTAAATCATTTCGATACCTTTCTATCATTGATTTAAGACGATACAACATACCTCTATATTTCAAAGTTAACGATTTATTTTCAGAACGGATACGTTTATTTGTGATTTTATCGATAAAAATAGCTTGATTAGTTGATTCAGTGAATATAATTTCGATGTCTTTGGATAATAAATAAAAGCTGCCGTTCAGATAAAGGAGGCTTTCAGAATTAGCTGCATCATTCCCGAAGGCATAATACTTTGTATTAATAGTAAGGTAATTTAGAATATATGGTTCGATATCTATATGTTGAAAATAGGAAGATTTTTTCTCAATGGGAATTGATTTATCTGGAGTAAAAAAGGCAATGGGTATGTGAAATTTATCAAAAATTGTTTTTGAAGATTTGTCTAGCTGTTGTGGGATATGGTCGGCACAAATTACAAATAGTGTGTTTTTATACCAGGGTTCTTTTTGTGCTTTACTAAAAAAGTTACGCAAGCTTTCATCTGCATAATGAAATGAGAGTTGTTCTTTGCTTAAGGCATTACTAATTTCTTTGCTATATGACTTTGGGATTTGGTAGGGATGGTGTGAGGAGATGGTAAATAAACTGACAAAAAATGGCTGCTTTATTTTACTTATTTCTTGAACGGTCCAAGGATTGAAATAGCCATCAGAAATACCCCAGTAACCATTGTCGTGGCTTTTATTTGGGTATTCATCTTTGCCGTAATAGCGATCAAATCCTAGTTTTTTTGAAAAACTATCGAAGCGCATGGATCCATTTTTTGCTCCATGAAAAAATGCGGTTGAATAGCCATAAGATTTAAGAATGGATGGAAGGGCATTCAGTTTATTATTGCAGAAAGAACTTAAAATATAAGGGGTGTTCATTAGGTGTGGTATCGATGCAAAAATAGCTGGTAAGGCTTCGATCGATTGCTTCCCATTTGCTATTCCATTTTCGTAGTAACATGATTGGCCGAGTAATGAATCTGTGAAAGGGGTGATTTTTATTCCATTGATTGTTTGATGGATCATTTTATCACCAAAACTTTCTAGAATAATGATGACCACATTTTTTTTAATTTCTTTTATTGATGAAGGGTTTATTTCCTTTATGGGATTGAAATATTTTTTACTTTCTTCAAGTGAAATCAATGGTTTATCAGGTAATTTTTCTGATTGAATGGTTTTAAGGGTCACAAAAGCGGTATTCAATAGGAAAGGCACGTTTTTAGCGCTCGTGTAATTGTTCGCATCTAAGACACCAAGTGGTTTTGGACCAAAACTCCATCTTCCTATTGAAAAAAATAATAGGGAACCAAT
>CAMCQW010000027.1 GCA_945877045.1 Chryseobacterium gleum | reverse complement strand
AAAATTGGAGATGCCATTTTAGTGGGTCGTCATTTTGGAAAGGTTCGGGCGATGCAAGATGAGCACGGAAATTCTATTTTGGAAGCCGGACCATCTCAACCCGTTTCGGTTCTCGGAATTAATGGAGCTCCGAGCGCAGGGGATAAATTTAATGTCCTCGACGACGAAAAAGAAGCGAAATCAATTGCTACTAAGCGGGAACAATTGTTCCGTGAGCAAGGACTTCGAACTACGAAACATATTACATTGGATGAGATTGGTAGACGATTGGCTATTGGAGACTTCAAGGAACTTAACATTATTGTTAAAGGTGACGTGGATGGCTCGATTGAAGCCTTATCTGATGCTTTGATTAATTTATCAACGGAAGAAATTCAAGTAAATATTATTCATAAAGGAGTAGGTGCAATTACTGAGGCGGATGTTAATTTAGCTTCTGCTTCTGATGCTATAATTATTGGTTTCCAAGTAAGACCGTCTATTGGCGCGCGTAAATTGGCGGAAACGGAACAAATTGATATCCGACTTTATTCCATTATTTATAAAGCAATTGAGGAAATCAAGTCTGCAATGGAAGGAATGTTATCTCCAGACATTGAAGAAAAAATACTGGGTTCTGCAGAAATCCGCGAAACATTTGACATTACAAAAGTCGGAACAATTGCAGGATGTTATGTACTTGATGGAAGCATAAAAAGAACGTCCAAGGTGCGCGTTATTCGTGATGGAATTGTAATTCATTCCGGTGTACTTGGTTCTTTAAAGCGATTCAAAGATGATGTCAAAGAAGTTAAAAACAACTATGAATGTGGTTTAAACATTGATAAATTTGATGCTATTCAAATTGGTGATGTTATTGAGGCTTACGAAGAAGTAGAAGTGGCTAGAAAACTGTAAAACCGATTGGTTTTATTGATTCGTTTAGTGCTATTTTGTCAGTTTGAAGTAGCTAAAAGATAAACTATAGATTATTATTCTTAATTTTACAATTCAATTAATCTTTATTATTATGGGTAAATTCGGTCCTTTAGAAATATTTTTAGTTTTAGCAGTAGTGCTACTTTTATTTGGTGGTAAAAAAATTCCTGAACTAATGAAAGGAATTGGTAAAGGAATTAAAGAGTTTAAAGATGCCTCCAAGGGGGAGGATAAAACCGAACCTACAGAAAAGTCTGCCGAAACCAAAATTGAGCAAAAGTAAATTATGCACGCTTCAATCGGCGATGTTAGGCTGAGAATTCAGTCTGGTGAAACGGTGTTTTCAATTGTTGAACATTATCTTGCTAAGATTGAGGAACAGAAAGACTTGAATGCTTTTATTGAAGTTTTCACGGACGATGTATCCGCACAGGCAATCGAAGTTGATCAAAAAATCAAGGCCGGAACAGCTGGTCCACTCGCTGGGGTTGTTATCGGAATCAAAGACAACATTTGTTATATAAATCATAAGGTTTCAGCCTCATCAAAAATTCTTGAAGGCTTTGAGTCGCTGTATACCGCCACGGCACTTCAACGTTTATTAGATCAAGACGCGATTGTGATTGGGCGACTTAATTGCGATGAATTTGCTATGGGGAGCTCGAACGAAACGTCCGTTTTTGGCCCCGTAAAAAACAATTACAACAAAGCATATGTTTCTGGTGGTTCTTCCGGAGGATCTGCCGTTGCTGTTTCTGCAGGATTATGCACAGCGGCTCTTGGAAGTGATACGGGTGGATCGGTGCGTCAGCCGGCTTCTTGGACAGGCACTTTCGGAATAAAACCTACGTACGGAAGAATTAGCAGATACGGTCTTATTGCCTACGCATCATCTTTTGACCAAATAGGGGCGTTTACGAATCGTCTTGAAGATTCCGCTTTGTTGTATACAATTATGGCTGGCCATGATCAAATGGACGCAACTACGTCAACCTTACCGGTCAGTGAGGAGAATAATATCATAGGAAAGAACTTGCGAATTGGGATGCTAACAGAATGTTTCGAACATCCTGGATTAGACCCTGAAATTAAAAATGAAATGAATAAAATCGTCGCAGAACTTGCTGATAATGGAATAGAAGTAATTCCAATAAGTTTCCCGTATCTAGATTATATCGTCCCAACGTATTATGTATTAACCACAGCGGAGGCCTCTTCCAACTTATCGCGTTTTGATGGCGTGCACTATGGGTATCGAAGCAATGTCGCTAAAGGAGTAGAGGAAACATATGTTCTATCTCGTTCTGAAGGCTTTGGCTCTGAAGTTAAAAGACGCATAATGACAGGTACGTATGTATTGTCATCTGGGTATTATGATGCGTATTATACGAAAGCTCAAAAAGTTCGTCGTGTAATGAAAAATGCCACTGATGCTTTTTTTAGCAAGGTTGATCTTATACTCTTGCCAACAACTCCAACAACGGCATTTGAAATTGGATCGATAAAAGACCCTATTCAAATGTATCTCCAAGATATTTTTACTGTTCACGCCAACATTACTGGTAACCCTGCTATAAGTATTCCGTTTAAATTGCATTCTAATGGAATGCCTTATGGCATACAAATAATGGCAGATAGATTTAAGGAAGATAAAATGTTTGCATTTGCTAAAATCATAGAGGAGATTAAAAAATGAAAAAAAGATTGTCAATTTTGCTGTTTTTGTTCGTTTCGATTGTTTCCTTTTCGCAACGGACATCACCGCTTTCGAAGCCTTCCGATTCGCTAAATCCCATTGCTTTTATTAATACGGTGCAGCAGAGTTTGAATTTGTTTTATTCCGACTATGCCAATCAATCTGTTTATGATTCGATTATAGCCGCCTTAAAATACGAGCCGGCGGATCTCCCCACTTTTTCTGATGATGTTTATTGTCAACGGTTAGAGGATATGAGTGAACACAGTCCGTTTCATATGGATTGTAACCCGACAACCTTAGCAACACTAAAGTTTTTTGTCGCTCAACGTAGAGGATTTACTCGAATTGTTTTGGGTAGGTCCAAATTGTATTTTGAAATGTTCGAAGAGAAACTAGCGGAATATGGCTTGCCGCTTGAATTGCGTTATTTAGCAGTTATTGAAAGTGGCTTGAGACCCCAAGTTAAATCAAAAGCAGGCGCTTTGGGATTATGGCAGTTTATGTATAAAACAGGGTTGTATTATGGCTTAGTGGAAGATTCTTATATCGATGAAAGAATGGATCCAGATAAAGCTACGGATGCAGCATGTCGTTTTTTGAAAAAATTATACGGAATATACGGCGATTGGAATTTATCACTCGCAGCTTATAATGCCGGCCCAGGAAATGTGAATAAAGCCATAGTAAGGTCAGGCAATAAAAAAACATATTGGGAGGTAAGGCCGTATTTGCCAACAGAAACGCAAGGATACGTCCCGAACTTTATTGCAGCAGCCTATATGTTCACCTATCATGCGGAGCATAATATTATTCCAATGGATGCTAAAATACATAACGCACAGTTAGATTCCATGTGTTTAAAGCAAGGGGTTCATATGGAAACTATTGCTAACGTAGTTGATTGGGACCTGAATGAAATAAAAGAGTTGAATCCCATCTATAAATCATCCTTTATTCCTAAATCTGAAAAGGGAAGATGTGTTACGGGGCCTTTAGAAAAAATCAATCTTTTAGTCGGCTTAGAAGACTCCGTCTATTGGGCGGAAAATTACAAGTATCACCGAATTAACACTCCCAATATAGTTACTCCATTCGCCATAGATTCCTTTATTAAAAAGGATTCATCGGTGGTTGATACCATTAATGCGAATTATCAATATTATAAAGTGAAAGCTGGAGACAATATTAAAATTATTGCGCAAAAGTATGGTGTCGAAATCGAAAAATTATTGGAATGGAATGGCTTGAGAACGACAAATATTTACATAGGACAACGGCTGACAATTAAGGATAAACCAAAACCTGTTGTCACACCAAAACAACCAGTGAAGCCAACTGTACCAGTAAAAAAATATTATACAGTAAAGAAAGGAGAAACATTTAGTAAAATAGCCCAAAAACATAATTTAACTCAAGCCCAACTGAAAAAATTAAATCCTGGAGTTAATATTAATACCATTCATGTCGGACAACGTTTACGAGTTAAGTAAATTAATTTAAACGACTATTGCTTTTTATTTAACTATGCCAACAATCACTGCTGCAATTATTACTTTTAATGAAGAACGTAATATTCAACGCTGTTTGGATTCGTTAAAAAATTGCGTGGATGATATTTTGGTGCTTGACTCCTTTTCAACAGACAACACACTTACTATTTGTAAAGAAAACAATGTTAAGGTTATCCAACATGATTGGATGGGCTATTCTAAATCGAAAAACTATTTAAACACTTTTATTACAGGCGATTTAATTTTCTCAATCGATGCGGATGAGTCACTTAGTGAGGAACTCCAGGCTGAAATAAATAGCCTGAGAAGCACGGGAGCGATTGCTTTTTATGCTGTTAACAGAATAACGAATTATTGTGGCACTTGGATCAAGCATTCGGGTTGGTTTCCAGATGTTAAAGTGCGGATAAGTCCCCGGGAGAAAACCTTGTGGGATGGGGAAATTGTGCACGAAGAGTTACTGCTTCCTGAAGGGGAAAAAATCATTGGTTTGAACGGACTTTTAGCGCATTATTCGTATTATTCTCAGGTGGAACATAGACAAAGAGCCGATCAATACTCAAGGCTGACCGCAATAAAATATAGGGATCAAGGGAAAAAGGCATCTTTTGTTAAACCATACATCAGTGGGGTAGTTCGTTTTTTGAAAATGTTCCTTTGGCAAAAGGGATTCTTAGACGGAAAAAGTGGTTGGGTAATTGCTAAGATTAGTGCTCAATCAAATATTTATAAATACAAAGAATTAAGGAGATTAATTAGTGAACACAAGTGATATAAAACGAATTATTGTTTCACGAACAGATAGTATAGGTGATGTCATGTTGACATTGCCATTATGCGTTTGGATAAAGAAACAATTCCCAGAAGCAACCTTGGTTTTCTTAGCCAGGGGCTACACGATTCCGGTTGTTTCTTGCTTTCTGCCTGTTGATGAAATATTGGATTGGGATCTTCTTTCTAATTTGCCCTCAGCAGAAAAAATCGAACGAATAAAATCGGATTGTATTATTCATGTTTTTCCTAAATCAGAAATTGCTTCCCTCGCAAAAAAAGCCAAAATACCATTCAGAATAGGGACTTCCCACAGAACATTTCACTTTTTGAACTGTAATTATAAAGTAAACTTTAGCCGAAAAAATTCGCTTTTACATGAAGCTCAATTAAATTTCGAATTAGCGCGTCCTTTAGGTTTAAATGCCATTCCTTCATTGGAGGACTTGATGGATCAAAGCGCTAATTTCCTTGTTCCTGTTAATACCTTCCCAAGTCCAATAGCTAAAATAGATCTCAGTCAGGCAATCGTGTTGCATCCAAAATCGCAAGGTAGCGCCTTGGAATGGCCAATTGAAAAATACCTTGATTTAGCAAATGAATTGGTTAAATCTGGAAAAGTGGTGCTAATTACTGGCACAGAGGCGGAAGGCTTACTGATAAGAGAACGTTTTACTTTCTCCCCTCAATTAATTGACGTAACGGGACAACTTTCTTTGTCTCAAATGATCACGCTTTTATCTGAAGTAAAGGTCGCGGTGGCTTGTTCAACAGGGCCTATTCATATTAAATCCATTATTGGGGGAAATGCAATCGCGCTGTTTGCCACCCGTCGACCCATTCATCCTGGCCGTTGGCGTCCTTTGGGTTTAAAGTCTACAGTCTTGGTTTTTGATGAAAATTGTCCGGGATGTGAAAAAAGTAAAAGCTGTCGTTGCCTTGAAAATATTAGCGTCGCAAGTGTCCTAAATTTCATAAATGAAATTCGCTAGATTAGGGCATTTCTTTAAGAACCATTATTTTTTATTGGCCTTATCCGCAGGCCTCATTTCATATACACTTCCTTACTCCAATGAAAAGAAAGGATTGCTTTGTGTTTTTATTTCCTTAGCGGTTTTTCTGGCTTACAATACACATAAATTGGTTAAGTGGCTGCGCGAGAAAGGGTCATACGCTAGTATTCAATCCTTGCGTTTTCTTCCTACACGCATCCTATTTTTTGTGGCAACGCTCTCCTTTTTAGGAATTGGAATTTCATTACATTTTCGTTGGAGTGAATACTTCCTTTTAAGCATCTTGTTCTTCATGTGCCTTTCCTATTCCGTTTTCCAGCCTAAATTTAGTATTAGAAGTATTCCGTATTTGAAGTCATTTTTTATCGCGCTGTCTTGGACCAGCTTGTGTTGCGCTTTGCCAATGAGCTATGCGAATAAGGCGTTTTACAATGGCAGTTTCTTTTTTATTCTTTTCTATGTGCTTGCAGTTGCATCCGATTTCAGGGATTTACGCATTGACCCCATTGAATTAAAAACGCTCCCTCAAGTGCTGCCCAGAAAAGCCTTACTTATTCTAATTCTTTTCGGCTTGATTACTTTTGGGATAGTAAATCTATATTTTTATGGCCCCCTGTTTTTCATCGCAGCGCTCTTCTCCTCCTTGGTTTTTCTATACTATCTGTTTCAATTTTTTGTATTGAAAAAGGACCTTTACACGGATCGAACATTGGCCGCATTTGGACTTTCAGCATTTATTTTGCAAGTTTATTTCCGTTAATCTGCAAGGAGATTTAGTTATCTTTGTGCCTTGAAGAAAGCAGAATATGGAAATCGATTTTCAAGCGATAGATAAAAAATGGCAATTGTATTGGTTGGAAAACCACAGCAATAAAGTGCTTGAAGATCCTAATAAGCCGAAGTATTATGTCTTGGACATGTTTCCCTATCCTTCTGGTGCAGGCCTGCATGTTGGGCATCCCCTGGGGTATATTGCGTCAGATATCTATGCCAGGTATAAGCGCTTGAAAGGCTTCAATGTGTTGCATCCAATGGGCTATGACTCATTCGGATTACCCGCGGAACAATATGCGATTCAAACCGGTCAGCACCCTGCTATTACTACCGAACAAAATATTGCCAGATATAGACAGCAACTAGATCGTTTAGGTTTTTCATACGATTGGACAAGGCAGGTAAAAACATCTTCTCCTGATTATTACCGCTGGACGCAATGGATTTTTAAACAGTTTTTTAATGCATATTACAATACCTCTTCTGACAAAGCGTATCCAATGGAGGAATTAACCGCGGCGTTTTCAATGAATGGAAATCAAGGGGTGAATGCTTTCTCAGATTACGAAAAGATGTTCACTGCGGAAGAATGGAATAGTTGGAATGACGTGGAACAAGAAGAGGTGCTGCAATCATATCGGCTTGCTTTTTTATCGGAAACATGGGTGAATTGGTGCCCAAAACTAGGGACGGTGTTGGCAAATGATGAAATTATAAGTGGCTTATCGGTCCGTGGTAGTCATCCGGTTGAACAAAAGAAAATGATGCAGTGGTCCATGCGGATCAAGGCATACGCAGATCGACTTCTTTCTGGTTTAGATGAGCTGGATTGGTCCGATGCGATAAAAGAACAACAGCGCAATTGGATCGGGAAATCCGAGGGGGCAACCGTCTTTTTTGACGTGGAGGGCCACAATGACCTAGCACTTGAGATTTTTACAACAAGGCCCGACACCTTGTTTGGCGTTACTTTTATGGTACTTGCCCCTGAACATCCGTTTTTAGAACAAATTGTTACAGAAGAACACAAAGAGGAGGTCAAAAACTATCAGTTATCGGTTTCGAAAAGAACGGAACGTGATCGCCAAGCGGATGTTCATCATATTTCGGGTATGTTTACGGGCGCATTTGTAATTCATCCTTTCAACAAAACTAGCATTCCTATTTGGACAGCCGACTATGTCTTGTCTACTTATGGAACCGGAGCCGTTATGTCTGTTCCTTGTGGTGACCAAAGAGATTACAGCTTCGCTAAACATTTCAATTTACCGATCATCAATGTGTTTAAAGGGATTGATCTTGAAGAAGAGGCGTACGGAGAAAAAGTAGGGATTATTGAGAATTCCAGCTTCTTAGACGGACTAGAAATTAAAGAAGCAATTACCTTTGCTTGTCAAAAAATTGAAGAAGCAAATCGAGGAAATCGAAAAGTGAATTTTCGACTTCGGGATGCCGTGTTTTCAAGACAACGGTATTGGGGAGAACCTTTCCCGGTCTATTATGAAAATGGTATTCCAAAAATGATTGCGGACGAAAATCTTCCTATTGAACTTCCGAATGTAGATGCCTATTTACCTACAGAATCTGGAGAACCGCCTTTGGCTCGTTCAAAAAAGGAAGACTGGAACTTCTTTCAAGGAGATCGGATGGAATACAACACGATGCCAGGATGGGCAGGGAGTTCGTGGTATTTTCTACGTTATTTAGACCCGGAAAACAAAGACTCTTTTGTTGGGAAAGATAAAGTGGCGTATTGGAAAAACGTGGACTTGTACATTGGTGGAAACGAGCACGCTACGGGACACCTCCTCTATGCCCGCTTTTGGACCAAATTCCTCTATGATATGGGCTTCATCCCTTTCAATGAGCCATTCAAGAAGTTGATTAATCAAGGAATGATTTTGGGACGAAGTAGCTTCGTTTACCGGATCAAAGGGGAGAACACCTTCGTTTCCTTGAATAAAAAGAAGGACTACCCCACCGATCAACTTCATGTGGACGTGAACTTAGTGGACAATGATAAATTGAATCTTCAGGAGTTTAAAAATTGGTTGCCGGAATACGCTGATGCCACCTTCATTCTAGAAGATGACGGCACGTATTGCTGCGGTTTTGAGGTGGAAAAGATGTCAAAATCTAAATTCAATGTACAAACGCCTGACGCCCTCGTGGAGAAGTTTGGCGCGGATACCCTTAGAATGTACGAAATGTTCTTAGGCCCATTGGAACAAAGTAAACCGTGGGACACAAAAGGAATCACAGGAGTACATGGTTTTTTGAAAAAAACAACCCGCTTGTTTCTTGATGCAACTGGTTCGTGGAGCACTTTAGAGGAAGACCCAACCAAAGAAATGTGGAAAGTGCTTCATAAAACGATTCGTAAAATACAAGACGATTTGGATCGCTACTCATTTAATACGGTCGTTTCTACCTTAATGATTGCAGTTAATGAATTAACAGAGTTGAAATGTAATCACAAACAAATCCTGCAGCCCTTATTAGTCTTACTCTCTCCGTATGCACCACATGCGGCGGAAGAACTATGGGAAAAACTAGGACTTCCATCGGGTGGATGTGCCTTGGCAAGCTTTCCAGTTTACGATGAAGCCATGTTAGTTGAAGCAAGCTATGAATACCCCATTTCTTTTAATGGAAAAATGCGCTTCACCCAATCCATTGACCTACATCTTCCGGAAAATGAAGTAATCGAACTTATCATGGGCCTCGAAAACACCCAAAAACACTTAGAAGGAAAAACCCCGAAAAAAGTGATTTTCGTTAAGGGGAAAATTGTAAATGTTGTGTGCTAAACGCAGTTTACCGTCTGCTGCAATTAATTTCAGTTGGGTAGTATTACTAACCAACTGATCGCCTTCTTTCTTTGTTTTGATTTTTCGTCTTTAGCAGTTGTCGTGGAATCCTTGACAAGTGAGTTGTGTGCTTAAACCCACTAAAAAAAATAAAGACTACCTTTGATTTATGAAAATTAAATCGGTTTCTTTTGTTGTTTCTAATACAGACCACAAAAAATGTCCTGAAGATGGCAAACCTGAGTTTGCATTTATTGGAAGGTCGAATGTGGGAAAGTCTTCCTTAATAAACCTATTAACAGGAAATAAAAAGCTGGCAAAAATTTCCTCTACTCCAGGGAAAACGCAATTAATAAATCATTTTGTCATCAACGATGAATGGTACTTAGTCGATTTGCCAGGTTATGGGTATGCCAAAGCATCTAAGTCTGCCCGGTCTACGTGGGAAAAATTTATCGCGGATTACCTCACGAAAAGAAAAACCTTGATGAACATTTTTGTCCTCTTGGATTCCCGCTTAGAGCCTCAAAAAATTGACATGGAATTCATTAACTGGTGCGGGGAAAAACAACTTCCTTTTGTAATGGTTTTTACAAAAATAGATAAGCTGTCAAGTTCTGCGCTTCAAAAAAACCTCCTGAAATTCAAAAAAGAAATGTTACTTACGTGGGAGGAATTGCCTCCGATTTATACCACATCGAGTGTATCTGGATTTGGTAATGAACCAATATTAAATTATATAAGTCAAATTCTAAGCATGTCTTAGCTTTTCTCTTGACTTTCAAACTTGAAATTTTTAACTTTGACAAAATTGTAATAGAATGGGAAGAGCGTTTGAATACCGACGAGCAGCAAAGGAAAAAAGGTGGGGCAAGATGTCTAAAATTTTTCCTAAATTAGGAAAGGCAATTACCATGGCGGCCAAGGAGGGCGGCATGGAGCCAGCTACCAATGCAAAACTACGGACCGCAATTCAGAACGCGAAGTCTGAAAACATGCCAAAAGACAATATCGATGCAGCAATAAAAAGAGCCGCTCAAAAGGATATTGCCTCGTTTACTGAAGTGAATTATGAAGGAAAAGGCCCACACGGCGTTTTAGTTTTCGTGGAATGCGCCACCGATAATCCAACGCGGACCGTCGCTAATGTAAAGTCGTATTTTAACAAAGCCAATGGTGGAATTGTACCTACTGGATCGCTTGAATTTATGTTTGAACGAAAAAGCGTCTTTGAAATCAATATCACGGAAAATATAGATCCTGAAATGTTAGAGCTCGATTTAATTGATGCGGGCTGTCAAGAAATAGAAGTGGAAGAAGGGCAACTCTTCGTATATGGCGATTATTCAGCCTTCGGCAGCTTGTCTAAAGCGCTGGAAGATTTGCAAATAGAAGTTCAAAAATCTAGTTTAAGCCGCTTTTCTACTACACCGGTTGAGTTTACAGAAGAACAAATGGTGGATATTGAAAAAATGCTCGATAAAATTGAGGATGATGACGATATTCAGCAAGTCTTTACAAACATTGCTTAATTTAGTGTCCAATATACTAAATAGCTATTTTTTTAGTTACCGCAATTGATTTTTTTAAATGGGTATTATTAAACATCTTTCTTTATTACTAATCTTAACAGCTATTTTGGTGGCCTGTTCTACGGAAAAAAATACGTTCCTCAATAGAACATTTCATGGAATGACCGCGAAATACAATGGTCATTTTAATGCCGAAGAACTCCTTAATCAAGCGCTTTTAACATTTACCAATAGTCGTAAAGATGATTTTTATGACTTATTGCCCATTTCCCCCTTACCTAACGAAACAGAAGTAAAAGGGATGTATCCATCCATTGATACCGCGATTGTGAAATGTTCGAAGGTGATAAAGAACCATTCTATGCCAAGTACGCAGGACATGAGCATGAAAGAGGCGGAACACAACAAATGGATTGATGAAAATTGGATTACGGTTGGAAAAGCCATGTTTTATCGAAGAGATTATGATAAAGCATTAAAAAACTTCCAATTCGTGAAGCGCTTTTTTCAAAAGGATCCATCGCGATATATAGCAGAATTGTGGATTGCTAGAATTTACATTGAGCAAAATAAGTTTTCGGAAGCGAAACTTTTGCTAGATGAACTCCAAGAAACTGCGCTTACTCAAAAAAAGAGTTCCCTGAAAAGTGTCTTGGCTCTATTTAAAAAGAAAGACCCAACGGTAGAAGTTGCGCCGAAAATGTCTAAAGGCTTACAGTTGGAAATTTTCAAGACGCAAGCCGATCTAGCAGTCAAAAGAAAGCAATTTGGGGAAGCAGCCTTCTCGCTGACAAATGCTGTTGCCAAATCGAATAACAAACAAGACAAAGCGCGCCTTCATTTTATTTTAGGTCAAATTTACCAGGAGAGTGGCCAAATTGATTCGGCACAATATAATTATTCAAAAGCGCTATCTGCTTCAGCACTTTATGAAGTTTCTTTTAATGCAAGACTGAATAGAGCCATGCTGGGAAATAATAGTAAGTTGAGCAAAGGCCTTGATAAAATGTTAAAGGATGCAAAAAATGCGCCCTTTAAAGATCAAATTTATTATGCAAAAGCAGCTTTGGAAATGAATAGAGGGAACAGCAGCCTAGCGAAAAACTATTATACGAATTCTGCATTTTACTCCACCACGAATAAACGTCAAAAAGCGCTATCCTACGAGAAATTAGGAGATATTTCGTTTGATGAAAAATCCTATATCAACGCCCAAAAATATTACGATTCTTGTGTGCGATGCATGCCTGACATCTATACTAATTCGGAACAAGTTAAGTCAAAGGCAGTTAAATTGCTGGACTTAGTTAACGCGCTTGAAAAATCAATCTACGAAGACAGTGTGCAACGAATTGCTAAAATGCCCGAAAAAGCCCAGACTGAATTTCTTAAGCAGTTAATCAAGGACATGAAGGCGGAAGAACAAAAGCGGAAGGAAGCAGAAGCCGCCAAGTTACTGGCCTTGCAAGCTCAATCGAACACCAACCAAAATGGGGCGACCAATAAATGGTATTTCAACAATCAGAAATTGAAAGAGGAAGGCTTTAATGAATTCCGTAAAATGTGGGGGGACAGAGAAAATAAAGACGATTGGAGGCGATCCAGCAAAATTGTTTTCACAGAATTCACAGACGATAAAGAAACCAAAGAAGACACCAACCTTGTGGCACAAGTAATTGACGAAGCGGACGATGAACTTACCGTGGAGGGATTGAGAAAGAAATTACCGTTAACAGATAGTCTTTTTGAACTATCGGTTTTATCAGAAATTGAAGCGCTTTATACTTCGGGAGTTCTCTTTAAAGAGCTACTGAATGAAAATGAGTTAGCAATGGCTCAATTCCAAAAAATATTGGCTAAAAAGAGAATTAGCAACACCGATCTTTCCGCGGCTTTTCAATTGTATAAATTGAATGAGAAAAATGGCTCAGGTGTTCAATATAAAGACTACATCATAAAGAATTATCCGAATTCAGATGTGGCGAATTATTTCAAAGACCCTGACTTTTTTGTTAAGCAAAAAGAAGGGAAAATTGCCGCTCAAAAAGATTACATAACCCTTGTGGCACGCTATGAAAAGAAAGAGTATCAAGGGGTTTACGATGCATCGGAATTAATTGTCAATGGGGACAAATCAAATGCGCTAAGGGCTGAATACATGTTGCTAAATGTCTTGGCCGCGGGGCAATTAACAGAAGATAAAAAATCCTTGCTTCCAAAATTAACAAGGATTATAGAAGAAAAGCCAGGAACTGTACAAGCTATTCGGGCAAAGGAAATGATTGACATTATCAATAATGGCATTTCGAAAAATGAGCCCTTGCCAACTCCTAAGCCAAGCATGTTTGTCTATAATGATGCCGTAACGCAATTCGTGATTGTTCTAATGGATGAAGAGGAAGATGCCAACGATGCAAAAAATGACATTTCAGACTTTACGGCGAAGAAATATAAAAACATAAAATTAAAAGTTCAAAGCAAATTAACCCTTAAAGAAACATCTTTTATCCTCGTCGCTGAGTTTGCTTCTG
>CAMCQW010000026.1 GCA_945877045.1 Chryseobacterium gleum | reverse complement strand
TTCTCGTCTACTGAGGCAGTGTCCAACTCCTTTAACGCTTTATTCATCCTTTCGCGGATAGCCGTCAATCGATCTGCTTCAAAGCCACCAATTTCATTTAATAATGTACGTATACCAGCAATTAACTTTTTAAATTCACTTTGAAGCGCTTCTCCTTCCTTTTGTCTGAAATCTTGAAGTTTTAAACAGCAATCACCGACCAAATTCATCAACCAAACTTTTTCCTCTTCTTCTAATTCATCTACCGCTTGGTTAAGGACCAATGGCATTTGCATTACGATTGCCAAATAATTTTGAGGAGCTTCTCCCCAGGATTCATTGAGTTTCTTTAACGCTTCGTAATAGGTCGTCGCCAAGGCGTAATTTACTAATTTTTCAGGTCGGTCGATCTGAGACTCTATGTAGATACTCACCTCTATTTTCCCGCGATCTAGCGTTGTAGAAACAAAGCCCCTTATAGCCGTTTCAAGTTCTTTGTAAGAACTATTCAGCTTAACACTTAGGTCCAGCCCTTTACTATTTAAAGAACGGATTTCAACAGAAACTTTCTTTGAGTTGAATACCCCGTTGCTTTTTCCAAAGCCGGTCATGGATGAAATCATGGTCAGTTATTTATGTAAAAGTAAGAATTTTGAACCGTTGTCGTTTATTGAAGGGTAGCGCTTAGTTTTCATTGCTGATTTCATCTAATAATTTTTCAGTAGCAATTTTGTAATTTATATATTCTTGTCCTGTACCGGGCCCACTAAATCCGGTATGAATCCTTCTTACATTTCCTTTTTTATCAATAATTATGGTGGTGGGAAAACTCATTATTTTAGATAAGGAGGAAAAAACCAACAAGGCTTCATCCGCACTTTTTTTTCCTCCCAATAAAACAGTATATGGAACATCACACCGTTTAACAAAACCTTTTAACCGTTTAAGTTGTTCTTTTTTGTCTTTGCCATTTTCAAATGAAACGGCAATAAATTCAATCCCACGCTCTTTGTAAAAAGCATGTATTTCTTTAAAATAATTTGTTTCATCTATACAATTTGGGCACCAAGACCCCATTATCTGAATGACAGCACCTTTGTTTTTTTGAGGGACAAAATGAAACGGCTTTCCATTTAATTTTGTCGCATGAAAGGTAAATGGAGCGGTATTTATTAATTGGCTTAATGAATCAGGGTCTCTTAATGTTGCGTCCTCATTTCTTTTTCCTTGCCAATTCGTTTGATACGATTGCCCGCTATAAAAAACACCAGTTATCTGTTCGTTTTCACCGAGATTAGCCACAAATTGATAGGCGTGTACCCCATCAAAACACGACAAATAGAGTGCGTTATTTTCATCTACATTTCCTGCTAAATACCGGTAGTCACCCGTTTCGGTCAGAAAGGTTCCGCTTACCGAGTTGCCCACTTGGTTAAAAACGCCGATAGCATGTTCGTCGCCATCTTTAAAGATCACATCCCATCTCCCGCTGTAATTATAGGATGGTAAGCCCCGTACTAAAAAACGGCTTTCGTTACTTAAATAAGCAGTGAAGGGAATGGTAACAGGTACTGCTTTGTTATAGTTAATCCATTCGCCACTTATTTGAATTCCATTGGGATCAAATTGGATGCGCAACTCCCCATCTATTGCTGGAAAGCGGTAACAAAAAAGGTCACCCACTTTTTTTTTAGGTAGTAACTCAATTCTTTCCGCACCATTTATTATGATGAGCTTGGGCGTCTTTTTATCATAAGAAAGTTCGAATTCGAAGGGTAAATGTAAGCGATCGTTTAAACTTATTTCGGCATGCCAAGCCCCTTCGGTCGGGAGTTTTAGGCCTTGTGAAAAGGTCACGCAGCAACCAAAAAAAATATAGACAAGAAAAAAAGACACTAAATTTCGCATAAAAACCTTTCTTTTACAAGGCGAAACTAATTATTTTTATGACAAATACGCAAACTAGGTGCAACCTTTAAAACAGAATAAAAGTCTATTCGACCGAGCAATGGATGACGTTGAATTGGTTAATGAATGTAAAAAAGGAAATCCTAAGGCTCAAAAAGCGTTATTTGACAAATTTACCCCAAAAATGTTTGTTGTTTGTTTGCGGTATTTAAAGCAAACAGATCAAGCGGAAGATGCTCTTCAAGATGGCATGATAAAGGTTTTTTCTAAAATAGCGGAGTTTAAAAATGAAGGGGCGTTGGAAGGGTGGATAAGGAGAATAATTGTAAATACTTGTTTGGATCAAATTAGAAAGAATTTAAAATTTCAAACAGATGTTTCTTTAGGTGATATAGAATATAAATTAGAATATAAAGAATTTACAATTGAAAATATGATGGCGGAAGACTTGATGAAGATTATTCAAGCAATGCCTCAAGGATACAAGGTGGTTTTTAACCTTTTTGCAATAGAAGGGTATTCCCACCAAGAAATAGCGGTTACTCTCGCGATAAGCGAAAGCACTTCAAAGTCGCAATATTTAAGGGCAAGGGCATACCTAAGAGATAGAATTGAAAAACGATAATACTAAATGGAACAAAACGATCAAATAAAAGAATATTTCCAGCAGCGACTTTCGGATCATCAGGAAGTGGTAAGGCCAGAAATTTGGGCGGCGGTTTCATCTGCGATAGCCACTCCTGTTTTGGTCACTACTGGTATAAGTATTCTTTCGAAAACGTTAATTGGAATGGGCATTGCCGCATCAGTTATTGTATCTGCCTATTTGTTGTATTCTTCTGATGATAAAGCAGTAAAAGCTCCCACCGAGGATAAAAAGAAAGCAAAAGAAGTCCCATCCATTCCAACTAATAATAATACGCTTGCTCCAATTGAAACGATAAAGAACACTATTCCGCTTATCGTGCAAGAAAACAACGATTTATTAAGCAGCGAAAAAGTCGTTAATGATGTGAATAACCCACAGATAATTCCTTATGAATCAGTTCAA
Organism: Chryseobacterium gleum; assembly: GCA_945877045.1. GTDB lineage: Bacteria > Bacteroidota > Bacteroidia > Flavobacteriales_D > Crocinitomicaceae > UBA952. The sequence continues at coordinate 10,669 of CAMCQW010000026.1, read as the reverse complement.
CTTCCAAATACGGAGCCTTTGCAAGATATGGGAGAGAATGTATCAAATGACCCTGTTAAAACGAACAATGATTTCATTGTAATGCCACAAGTTGAGAACACAAATGAATCATCCCCTTCACCAGATACGGATCAAGAGTTGAAAGTTGTTTTATCGAATGTATTTACGCCTAATGGAGACGGGACAAATGATTTCTTGTTTATCCAATCGGAAGGATTGCAAGACTTTAGCGTCGTGATATTGAACCAAGCCAATAAAATTGTTTATCAGTCTACCGACTCAAAATTTAGTTGGGATGGAAAATTAGCAAGTGGTGACGATGCGCCCGCAGGAAACTATATTTATTTTGTTACAGCTAAATCGCCCACCGGAAAATCCATTCAACAATCCAGCACCTTGTATATTCAACGTTAAAGGGTTTGCACAAATTCTCATCGACAATTGGTACATTTGATTGATGATGAAAGTTATTTGCATTCAAAATGCCACAAGAAAATTACGTCAAACGCACAAACGATTTTTAAAGGCCTGTAAAGACGATTCAGAGATCGAGTTTCATCATTACAAGACAGAGTCTGCGAATCACGCCAAAGAATTAGCGGAAAAGGCAAAAGGGAATTGCGATATTCTTTTGGTGATTGGTGGCGATGGCACCTTAAATGAAGTGGTGAATGGTTTATGTGCTTCTTCAGGAAAAAACCCAAAAATCTTCTTGCTCCCAGGTGGCACAGGAAATGATTTTCACCGCAATTTTCTCGCTTCAGATCTTTCCACACAAAGCCCAACAAATCTTTTTAGTCAAATGGGTGAGCGGGTGTACATCGCTTGCCTTCAAACAAATACCGAAACGCGTTATTTTCTGAACATAGCAGATGTTGGTTTCGGCGGTAGCGTCGTTCGCGAATTAAATCTCTTAAGAAACAAGTTCGGCTCAGGATTTTCTTATTTCATCGCCATTATCCGCACTTTTTTTAAGTATAAAAAACCGGTCTTAACCTTAACCTTTAACGGGATCGAAAGAACACAGAAGTTTTTTATGCTAGCGATTTGTAATGGACCGGTATTCGGAAATGGGCTTATCGTCTCTCCGGGAACCAATCCAAGAGATAAACAATTCGGATTAGTTATTCTTGGAGACGTCTCTATGATCGATTATTTACGTAACCTGCCAAATTTATGGCGTGGAAAACGAATAAAGCACCCAGAAATTAAGTATGAAATAACAGATGAGGTAACCATTTCCTCCTCTTTAGGTGATGTCAGCGCAGAAACAGATGGTGAATTCATTTCTTCAACAACCTTCCACGTGTCATTTCATACTGAAATGCTAGAATTCTTAACTTGATTGTCTTCTAAGTTTTAAATAAACCCGTATATTTGCCAACGCTTTTACAAAGCGCCCCGGTGGCGGAACTGGTAGACGCGCTGGATTCAAAATCCTGTTCTTTCGGGAGTGCCGGTTCGATTCCGGCCCGGGGTACAAAAAAGCAGAGTGAAAAGCAGAGCGCGAGCCATGTTGTATACTCTGCTTTTTTTCTTCATTCTGTTTTCTCCTGTAAAATATGATATAAAGTCCTTACTTTTGATATCGTAAATCCACCTTAAGCGTTTGTATGTCAAAGATTATAATTAAAAACATAAAAGGCTTAGTTCAGGCAAGCGAGGAAACACCGTCTTTGTTAAAGGGAAAAGAAATGGCGCACCTTCCGATAATTAGTAATGCTTTTATCGCAATGGAAGATCACCGCGTAATCGATTATGGCAAAATGGAAGATTGGCAAGGCATCACGGATTGGAGAGGTGTTGAAATTGTAGATGCCGAAGGATGTTTTGTCTTACCTTCTTTTTGTGATTCTCATACGCATACCATTTTTGCCTCTTTCAGGGAGACCGAATTTATTGATCGCTTAAAAGGCCTCACGTATGAAGAAATTGCCCAGAAGGGTGGCGGAATTCTCAATTCGGCTAAAAAGCTGCAAGAAACTTCTGAGGACGAATTATTTCATCAGGCAATAGAGAGAATAGAAAAAATGATTGCGTTGGGAACAGGTGCCCTTGAAATTAAATCTGGATATGGATTAAGCTCAAGTTCTGAAATTAAAATGTTGCGGGTTATTAAACGGCTTAAGTCGCACTTTACGATTCCGATTAAAGCTACCTTTTTGGGTGCTCATGCTTTTCCATTGGAATTTAAATCGAATCAAGAGGCTTATGTTTCAATGATAATTGATGAGATGATTCCTCAAATTGCTACTGAAGGACTGGCCGATTTTATAGATGTTTTTTGTGAACGGAATTATTTTTCTGTCGACCAAATGCAACGCTTGTTAATTGCAGGAAAGGCAGCTGGATTGACACCAAAAGTGCACGTAAATCAATTTTCTGTTTTAGGAGGCGTTAGGGCAGCAGTCGAATTAGGGGCGCTTTCCGTTGATCATTTAGAGGAATTAGGAGAGGAAGACATCCTCTCTTTGCAATCCAGCACTTGTGTAGCGACGCTTTTACCAGCCTGCTCTTTTTTCTTAGGAATTCCTTTTGGCGATGCGAGAAGGTTAATGGAAGCGGGGCTTCCGGTTTCTTTGGCGAGTGATTATAATCCGGGGTCTGCTCCAAATTATAATTTATTCTTTGTTTGGTCATTGGCTTGTATAAAAATGAAAATGACTCCTGAGGAGGCGTTTAATGCCTTAACGATCAACGCGGCCTATGCAATGGGGCTGTCTGAAACTCAAGGTAAAATAAAAGTGGGTTACGAAGGAAATTTAATTCTAACTAAGCCCGTTCCTTCCTTTGACTATTTGCCCTATTCATTTGGCGAAAATAACATCGCAAGGATCTTTTGACTCATCTTTACCCTTATATTTGCTTTCTATTATGAAATTAAGCGGCTTGTCCTTATTTATTTTGCTCTGCTTCTGCGGAGAAGCTCAAATAGTAAAGCCAGACAATGAATTGTTATGGGAAATCACAAGCCCCGGATTAAAAACCAAGTCCTATTTGTTCGGTACCCTGCATTCTAACGACAAAAGAATTTTTCAATTGGCAGACTCTGTCTATTTTGCGCTAGATAATTCAACGTGTATTGTTTTAGAAACGGATATTTTTAAATTTTTCAACCAATTATCCATCCGAGACGAGAGCAATATCTTGTTATATGACAACCAAGGAAATCCTTACACCGGTTCCAATGAAGCTTCTGCAACAAATTATGGTGACGAAAACGGAATGCCACAGTTTTTAGATGCGTATTTTCAGCAATATGGCGCGCTTTCCATTAAAAAGTTCATTCCCCTCGAAAGCAACAACAGCCAATTGGATTTAATTAAAGATCTTCCTACATCAGAAAATAATTTAATTGTCCCAAAAAGAAAAAGGGATTTGGAGGGATTAACCGAACTTTATTTAAAAGGAGAGCTTTATTTTTTAGATCGTTTTATTAGAAAGAATATGTCAAATGAACCCGGACTTTATTCCTCCATAATCGAAGATAGAAATATGTCAATGGCGATCCGTTTGGACTCTTGTTTAAAAAAAGAGAAGGTCTTTTGTGCTGTTGGCGCCGGCCATTTGTATGGTAATTTGGGGATGATTCAACTATTGAGAAATAAAGGGTATCAATTAAGATGCGTCCCCGCTATATATTCCGAGTTGCCAATTCAAGAAAAAATCAATGTTCAGGCGTTGAAAAGATACGATTTGCGTTTACCCATTCAAGGTTTGTTAGTTACATTTCCAGGCAAGCCAGAAGTAACGGTATTGGAGGAAGGACATATTCAAGCAATTTACAAGGAACTTGGTCAAGGAAATACCTATGTAATAGAAATAGTACCCTTTGATGAAACCTTAAGCTTTGAGCAATATGCAGCCATCTATATTGCCAGTCCGCCGAACACAAAATATAGGTATGGAGAGTTGGAAGACGGGACCATCTTTTATGAAGGAATTTCAGATGTATATCCAGAAGGCTTGCATTGGATTCGTGTTTTAACAAATGGAAAAAAGGTCTTAATTGCTAAAGCTTATGGGGGAAATAAGTTCATGAATTCCAAGCGAAGTCAATTGTTTTTTGATAAAATAGTGTTTGAATAACGCAAAAAATAGTTAATTTTAGCGAAAAAGATGAAAAGATTTATTGCAGATTCTTTCATAGATCGCCAATCAAAAAACAAAATAACAATTCTTTCTGGGCCAAAGGGAGCAGGTAAAACTGCTTTTGTTGAATCGGGTTTTTTAGATAGAAAGGTGGTCTATCAAATAATTGATTTACGAGAAACGGCCATCCGTTCTGAGATCAACAAATTAACTATCGATGAGTTAGTTTGGTACGTCAACCAAAGCAAACAGCTGTTAATTTGTGAGGGCGAACACTTAAAACTTTTACAGCAATTACTAGATGCCGTGTTGGACAAACGGGTTATTACATCGGTGGTTGTAACGGCATCGAATACGCTACAAATTGAATCGGAACTAATCGAAGCGATAGAATACCAAGGATTACACTTCTATTTCCCCCCACCTACATTTTACGAATACATTCAAGCTACCAGTTTATCGCGTGAATCATTGGGGCTTGAACAGCGTCTGGTTTATGGGAATTATCATCCACTGGAATTGCCCAACGAAAGTAAGAAGGAGGAGCTTAAGGCCACGATACAAAAAATGCTTGCCACCCAGTTTTCGGCAGAAAATCGGATAAATAAATCGGAGGTGCTGATGAAAACCCTCCTTGTATTGGCAAATCAAATAGGAGAACCCTTGTCTTATAATCAAATCGCCAGTTTTATTGAAGTAGACAATGAAACGATAGAACGTTATATCTCTTTACTTTGCTTGTCGCATATAATCTATAAAGTACCATGTTATTCTACAGGAAAAACCTACGAGATTCAAAAAAAGAACGTGTATATTTTTCTTGACAACGGCATACGAAACTCCTTGTTAAATAATTTTAATGATTTTTCGATGCGAATAGACATTGATAAACTATGGATGAATTGGCTTATTGCGGAAAAAATTAAATGGGATAAATTGAACAACACGCCTGTCCAATATTATTTTTGGCGATCACATACCCGCCAACAAGTCGACTTTATTGAATTTAGAAAAAAAGGAGCCCAGGGCTACAAATTTAAATACTCAAAGAAAAAAGGATTAAAAACACCCCCATTATTTCAAAAACATTACCCGGAAATTCCAGTTCACACAATAAATAATTTGACTTACATCCCTTTTTTGACTAAATCATAGCGCATGAAATTCACCACCTTTTTGGCAAAAGAAATTAAAACGAATAATTGGTTAAACGAACACTTAGTGATCGTTTTGCCATCGGAGCGCGCTTCTAAATACCTTATGGCAGAATTGTCTTTGGAATATAATAAGCCCATTTTTGCACCCAAAATGATTACCATTAATGAGTTAGTAAAGGCGTACGCACCGAAACCGATAATAGACCCATCCAGGCTCCTACTATCACTTTTCAATGCCTATGAGAATATTGAAATTAAAGAGCACCAATCCTTTGAGGATTTCTTGTCATGGGGACCAATGCTACTAAATGATTTTGAAGAAATAGAAAGGTATTTATTAAATCCAACCCAGGTCTTTAAAAACTTAAAATCCATTAAGGAATTAGAAAGTTGGAATTTAGAAGGAAAAGAACTAACCGAGGCACAAAAGAAATTCATGGTTTTTTGGGATGTCCTACCTGAATTATACAGTGAGCTTCAGTTAATCCTCGCCAATAAAGACAGGATAAGCGCTGGTATGGCGTATAAAATACTAGCTGAAAACACTAATGTCTTGTTTGAACAAGACGCCAAGGCCTTTTATTTATTCGCCGGATTTAATGCGTTATCAACGGCCGAATTACAACTAATTAACAACGTACTCAATGCGAAAAAAGGCGCCTTCTATTTAGATTCTGACCAGTATTATTTTTCTAACAAGCAACATGAAGCCGGGGAGTTTCAACGAAAAAACTTAGCGATTTTAAACATTGGCAAGGCCTCGAGGATAGGGGACAACATGGGAACAAAAGAAATGAATATTTCAATTGTTCAGTGCGCTCAACTTACAGGGCAAGTTAAGGTGGCATCTACTGAGTTGGAAAAACTTTCTAAAAAGGACTTAGACGACACATTGGTGTTGTTAGCAGACGAAACATTAATCAGCGCTTTAATAAAAAACATACCTGCATCAATTGACAAGGCCAATATAACATTGGGTTTGCCATTAAATCAAACCCCGATAAAATCTTGGTTGGAAATAATCTTTGACATTCAAGAAAACAAAAACAGGTTTAAAACAAAAGCGATTTATTATAAAGATTTACAACGAATTATCAATCATGTCCTGTTCAATTCCTGGTTAAGCGAGTTTGAGCAGAAACAATTTACAGCCATTGAACAAGATACAATTCGTTATAACAAAGTTTTCCAAAATCTATCAAGTTTAAAAATAAACGAAGAAATACGCGGTTTTTTAAGCTGCTTATTAGATGATTGGGAAAAAGATTGGAACAGAGCAATAAGCAATATCCGCAAAATAAATGCACTTATTCTGAGCAAATTACCGCTACAAAATGATTTCGAAAGGAACATTGTATTCGTCTTTGATCAATCACTCTTAGAATTTCAGTCAATCGTATCTGAGGGACTGCCTGATTTGAGCTTACGGACATTTAAATTATTATTTAATCAGCATTGGCATTCCAAAAGCATTGCATTTCATGGCAACCCGATTGATGGTTTACAAATAATGGGTCTTTTAGAAACAAGGCTACTGGATTTTAAACGCATAATTATCCTGGGTATGAACGAAGGAAACCTTCCTCCTACAAATGCGATGAACACGATAATTCCGATGGACTTAAGGAAAGGCCTTGGTTTGCCAACAATGAGACACAAACAGGGGATTTTTGCGCAGCATTTTTACCGCTTACTTCATTACTGTGAAGAATTAACACTTACTTATACTACGATAGGGGATCAAATTAATGCTGCCGAGCCAAGTCGATACTTAAAACAATTAGAATTAGAATTGGTGCGACTAAATCCCAAAGCCATTCTTAATAAAAGTTTCTATTTAACCTCGTTTTCTTCCGAGGATGATGTAAATGCGAATTTAATACAAAAGAAACCTCAAATAATAGAACAATTAGACGCCTATTTTTCAAAGCCCATATCCGCTTCAGCAATAAATAAATACCTCACCTGCCCCTTGGATTTTTATTACCGATATATTGTGGAATTTGGGGAGGAACAAACAGTAATGGAAGATGTTGAGAGTAGTGATTTTGGGACATTTATTCACAGCACCTTAGAAAAATTATTCACCCCTTTTGCACAACGCGATAAGGACGCACAATTTATCACTCCACCACCTAAAGCGTTAACGATTTCCGATGTAGATAAAATGATAATCGATTTTCCTGCGATATTAAGAGCGGAATTTATGGAACGGTTTCATAATGATTCAACGTTGTTTTCCACCGGAAAAAACCTGCTTAGTTTCGAAATGGCGAATGAAATTGTATTAAAAACATTATTGTCAGAAAAAGAATACATCCAAACCTTAGATGAGCCATTGTATATTGAGCAAGTAGAAGCCCTGATGTCACTAACAATTCCTGTTGTAATTGGTGATGAAGTAAAACAAATTAATTTAAAAGGATACATTGACCGAATTGATCGAGTAGGTGACAAGTACCGGATTTTAGATTACAAAACAGGTAAGATAGAACCCAAAGACCTCGCGTTTAATTTAAAACCCGCCGGAATTAAAGCGTCATTCTCCGAAGCAAAACATACCCTGCAACTAATACTTTATTGCATGCTTTTCAAGGAGAAATATAAATTGGAAGCAAATGAGGCATGTGTTTTTTCCTTAATTACAAGTAAGGGGTATACCCAAGAGTTGACAAATAAAAATGGCACCAAAGAAGAGCTGCAAGCTGTCTTTCTGGAACTTCTACAAGAAGTGATTTCAGAAACCTATGATTTAGAGCGGCCCTTTATACATAATGACGCAGCAAAATATTGTAATTACTGCTAATAAAATAGGGGGGAATAAAAAAAGCCTGAAAAAAAACCAATTTACTTGTTCTTTTTTCAGGCTACTGCAAGTAAACTAAAACTATGTAAAGACAAACGTTTTTGTCTTACACTATAATCTCTTGACGCAATCTTTACAATAAGAGTTGCTTATTAATATTAATATAATTCCGATTTTAAACTGTTGCGGTAATCTTTGAGTTCTTCCCTATTAACCTTATGCTCTGCATTTTTTAATAGGTTAAGCAAATACAATAAATTTTCTTTATCGTCAAGCTCAATAGGATATTCATTACCCTCCTCATCTTCTTCATATTGCGCCTTCACATCAAAGGCTTCGTTTTCTGTCAAAAACTCATACGTTAAACGCAATACCTTTACAACTAATGGGTCTTTTTCCGTTAGCGCATGGCCTCGAAGTGCTTTTAATTCAGCTATAATTTTAACGTTATCAAGGCCTTTTTTCTCTACCAAAGAAATGATACTGTTCAGTTTTTCGTTTGCTATTATTGTTTTCATAGGGGTCAAATTTCTACACAAAAGTAAGGAACTTAATAGATTTTCGAAAAGACTTAGAGAAAAAAAGCGGAATCCGTGAAATGAATTTATATTTTTGTTCCGATGGATTATATTTTTCAAGCGATAGGTATTGGGTTTTTGCTAAGCGTGATGGTGGGCCCAGTGTTTTTTATTTTATTGGAAACAAGTATTACTAAGGGGGTTAGGGCCTCTCTTTATTTGGATTTAGGGGTTTTTATTAGTGATGTTATATATATTCTTTTCGCGTTTATTTTTGCCGCTCAAATAAAAGGCTTTACAAATGACGCATCGAACAATAACTTTATTCTCGGAATAATAGGAGGAGTTCTATTTGTTGGTTATGGTATTTACACCTTGTTTTTTAAGTCAAAAAATGAAATAACACCCAAAAGTAAATCCGCAACAACTAAAAACGCTGACTCTTTAGTGTTGGGAATTAAAGGTTTTATGTTAAATTTTGCAAATCCGGCAGTCCTTTTTTATTGGATAGGAATAATTGCTCAGGGAAATCAGATAACAGACAAAGATCACCCCGGTCAACTCGTTATTTTTGTTGCATTGGTGTTGTTTACCTATTTTGCAATGGACGTGTTGAAAATCCTGGGCGCTAAAAAACTCAGGCCGCTTGTTACAGGCGCCCTACTCTTGGCATTAAACCGTTTAATCGGTATTATTTTTACGGTAATCGGCGTTTTTTTAATACTCAAGCAGTTTGTTGATAAACCGTAACGAAATTTAACCGATTCATTTATATAATTGCATGATAAGAAGCCCCTTTTTTTATTTTTTGTTTTTGTTTTCTACTTGCATTTACTCCCAGAAAATACCACCAGAAAACTTGTCTGAAAAAACAAAGGTTTTTTGGGATGCCAATAAAAAATTTATCCATTCTTCCGGATCCTTTTATGTTGATGATCGCGGCACGATTAGTACCGAAAAACATGGAAAATGGCTTTTTTATTCTGTTAAAGGTGTATTGGAGGAGGAACGCTATTATTTTAGAGATAGGATTCATGGAAAACAAACGAACTATTTTCCCGATAAGTCCATTAAGCAATTAACGTATTATTCCTTTAACGTCCCAGATAGCTCTTTCAAAGAATGGTATAGTAATAAAAACCTTAAAACCTCTGGCGCCTTTTCTCTTGGCAGTCCAATTGGGAATTGGTCCTACTATTATGAAGACGGAAAGACAAAATCAATTGATAGTATTGTTGTTGATACCGTTTATACAATTTCTTATTGGGATAATAGTAAAAATCATTTACAAACGATCAAGAATGGAAATGGCCACATAAGCACATTCTATTCAACGGGGGCAATAAAAGAGAAGTACCAGTTTATAAATGGCTTAAAAACAGGTCCTTTCGAAGAAAGATTAGCTAATGGGCGTGTTTCCATCGACGGCGAATTTGATAAGGGAAAGAAAGAGGGTTGTTGGTCTTTTTACGGTGAAGAAGGTTTTTTAGACAAGAAGATTAATTATCATTTAGATTCACTACATGGAGAATATATAGTTTACTACACAGACGGTCAAATAAATACAGTAGGAAATTATTTGGACGGTATGAAAAATGGCCAGTGGACATGGAATTTGCCCGAGAATAAAGGAGTAGAAATGAAAGGGGCTTTTGAAAATAATTTACAAGAGGGCGCTTGGGAATACTATTATTCTAGCGGAGAACTCTCTTATTTAGCGAATTACAAGAAGGGCTTAAGAAGCGGAGAATGGAGTTATTTTTACAAAGACAGCACGCTTTACCGACAGGGTGATTTCTCTAATGATTTAAAAGAAGGTAAATGGAAAACTTGGTATGAGGACGGCACCTTACTAATGGAGGGGGACTATAACCTAGGAAAAGAAACGGGTCCGTGGCGTGTGTTTTGGGAAAATGGAAGAATTAAAAACCAATCTTCTTTCGATGCTGGACGTCTAGATGGAGCGTGGCTTTCTTTTACTCCAACAGGGAGTAAATCGTTAGAGGGAGATTATAAAAGTGGCCAAAAAACAGGCCTTTGGAAAGAATTTTATAATAACGGAAAGATAAAAGAAGAGACAAATTATAAATTAAAAA
>CAMCQW010000025.1 GCA_945877045.1 Chryseobacterium gleum | reverse complement strand
TCCAGCTAAATTAATTTCAGCCATTTCCTCTTTAAATTTTGTTCCTTTAACAACTTCATAAGTTCCGTCAGGGTTTTTTATGTAATCACCATTAGCATCTGTTGCAACCACGCCAGGGGAATCATAAAAAGATTGCATAATACCATTGATAATACCAACATCACTGGTTTTTCCTGACATTAAATCGCCTAAATTATCTCCTAAATTATCATTATAACTAGCGGGAGTAGGAACTAATAATTTCTGAATATCTACCGAAAAAACAACTTGATTATAGGCATCAAATTTCGCTAAAAACGAATTTCCAATTTTTAAGTTCATAGGAATGAAGTCTCGTTGAGACAATTCAGAATAGGCAACTTTATTTCCGATATTATTAATTGTTGTTGCAAAAGTGTATACCCCTTTCGTTTTGCCAAATTTTACCTTATCATTATAATATGTAAAAGATAAATCGGCTGCACCCACAACACCTGGCTTTGTATTCACGCCACCGACCGTAAGACCACCGGTTAAGTTGGAATAAGCAAACTTTCCATTTATTCCAATACTCAGCTTATCAGCCAATTTAAAGGCATATGCGCCAGTCAATTCAAACTCGCTTGGTTTGTCATCGCGAATCACGTTACCAGAAGCGTCCGTAAAAGTAATTTCACCAAGACTAAAATATCGTAAAGCGCCGCCTATCGCATGTTGTTTGTTTATTTTATAATAGCCCGATAAATAGGACAAATGAATATCATTGGTTAATTGTCTCAACCATGGAGTATAAGAAAGGCTAATCTCAGATTTTTTTTCAGAAAAACTCAAAATAGAGGTGTTCCAATAAACCGAACTTGAACTGGCACTTAATGCAGTACCTGCATCCCCCATCCCACCGGCTCGTGAATCAGGCGTAATCGCCATGAACGGGAGTGCCGTAGTGATCGTATTTAACTGTAAATCATTTTGAGTGGTGCCACCATTTGGTTGAGAAAAACCACTAAAAGATGCTAATAAAACCGTGATTAATAATTGATATTTCATTTAGTTATCTAGAAAAATTGGGTAAATATACGTTCAAAGATACATTTTATTGTATAATTACTAAAAGATAACTAATTTTTCTGTCTTTTGAGCGCTTTCTCCAGAATCAGTTTTTATGGAAAGTCTGTAAATATATACACCTCTTGCCAATTTATCGCCAAAATCATCTTTCCCATCCCAATTAAGTCCTTCTGTTCTAAATCCAACGGTTTGAACTTTCTCTAAAATCGTTTTTACCAATCTACCACTTACACTGTACACTTGTATTTGAACATCCATATTATCACACGATTGATTGTGTTCAAACATAAATTTTGTATTGCTAGTAAAAGGATTCGGGTAATTGTAAAGGTGATTAATCGCTGCATTTTCACTTGGCCTTACAAGGAAATTAATTTTTGTTAAGGAAGAATTATTATTTACGTCCCAAACTTTAAGTGAAACAGAATGCGCGCCTTCCGTTAATTCAAATAATTCATATCGAATAGTACCCGACTGATAGGTATCTAAATCCGTCGAATAATAATCATTTAAATTAATCGATTCTGCCGTATTCTCATCAATAATCGCTGTTAAATCGTGCCCAATTCCATTACCTACCGTATTAATTCCGTTCTCATCAAAAATTTTCGCAAAAAGTACAGGAGTTGCATCCGTAATACCACCATCGATAAATTTATCATCATTAAGGAAAAGGTCAACCGAAGGCCCAACGGCATCTAACACACCTATTGGATCAATTCCACCAATACTAAAGGTAGTATCAACCCCTACAGCATCAATAGAATTATTAAATGCATAATAACTGATTTTTCCTAAACCATAGTTAAGCGCAATGTCTTTAGGCACAATAAATGTAAACGCAAAGGTCCCGTTAGTAACGGTAGATTTCCCTTTATATACAACATTTCGTTGCAATTCATAATTAATTACAGGAGAAGTATCATCTTGACCAAGGGTATTAAAGTTCTTAGTTTTATCAAAGATGGAAGGAAGTACATAACCATTAAAATTACTTTGCACATTTCCATAAAAATCTTCGATATGTCCTTTAATAGTTACTTTACCTAAAGCCTTGATTGTGTCGATGATAGCAAGGGTTTGACCATTTAAACTATCGGTTACTACTCTCAAACGAGGCAAGGCAATTTTAAGAGCCGGATCCCCAATCAATGTAAAACTACGTTTATTGTCATTACTACCAGATTGATTTTTAGTAAGGCGAACAATTTCACCGAAAGTTTTAGGTTGCATATTCGCATCTCGTTCAAAAACATTATTGTAGAACGCTGTTCCGGTTGCTGTATTAACTCCAAAATAAACGGAACGAGTAGTTGTCATTAAGGCAATAGCCCCTCCAGTTGGATTTAAAGCGAGCCATTCTCCGGCAGAAATTCTATTGGGGTCATCAAATTTTGTAAATTCACACGTCGCAGAAACAAATAAATGAAGCGCGTTAATATTTTTCCATGATTGAATTTGAGGAATGGTAACAACTCGTTCTTCGGCCAAACCAACTTCACCGCCGTGACCAACATAATTCACTACCAGCGCTCCCCTTTCTATGCGATCAGTAATAGCCGAATAAACTTCAGGGTATCTTTGTCCTCCAGCAGATGTTTGTTGTGGGTATGCATCAAGGTATAATTTATCACAATTCATTTCTCGGTGATTGGATTTCACAATGTCATATTGTGGCTCTGTATCATTATTAATAAAATAACCACCCTCTTCATCGTCAGAAATTTGAATATATTTTAGTCTCCAATCCCCAAAATTACCATTGGTTAATGAATCTAAACAACAATTATTTGTACTTGAATTTAAAAATAAATTGGAGCCATTTTTCATATAATGCTCAATTTTATCCACTTGTTGTTTCGCCTCCGTAACATTACTTACCACCAACCTACCAACACCTACATCCAGCAAATCAGTTTGATTAATTGCTTCATTATCCCCTAACATTCCAAAAAAATCATCCGTTACTAATGCGGATATGTGATTTTCACTATTATCAACTTGATACGTTAGCATATAATTGTTATTGTTTGGCACCCGATCCTTGGGGTCATAGGTTCCATCGCCAAAAAGCAAAAGATACTTAGGGGCTAAACTTCCAGAAACCAAATTAGCTCTGTCATAAAACATTTTAACAAACATGCGAATTCCGACTGCATCTTTTGCGCCGGAACTAAATTCATTATATACTTGATCATCGGTGACCACATGAACAATCAAACCTTCATCTCTGTGCAGATTTGCGAGTCTAGTAGCTTGTTCAAAAAACAATGGATTCGTAACTATTAGATAATCTGCTTGGGGCAAGCTATGAAGATTTTGATAATTAACCGTTCCAATTTTATCTGGCTCATAAAACAAACTTCCATTTGAAGCAACAAACTCACTAAATTTCATGTTTTGTTTAAATGAAAATGTAGTATTGGCTCCAATTAAACTGCCAACAATGAGTGTTGGAATATGCTTATTTGTTACATCCCAAATAAATCCTTGCGTTGGAAAATTAGAAATTTGATATTCGCCTAATAAAAGAGAATCTGAATTCACTAAATTTCTAAAGCCAAATTGCGAACCATAAAACACTAAATCTCGCTTCGCATTCACCAAAATTCTATCCAAGTATGTTAATGTATTGGGACTATTTCTTGTTATACTTACTTTAAATGCTAATAAAGAACTTGGGGCAGCAAAAATCATTGCCTTTGTAGACCTTGCAAAATCGTACGGGGCAGAAGGTAATAATTCATTCAATAATTGCGTGCCATTACAGAAATATTTTTGGGCAGTATTCGCAGTACTCAAGGAATTAGTAGCTAGAGCTGTTTTAAATTTTACAGGAGAGGTAGTTACAATATTTGGAATGGAAAAGTTAAAAGTGCGTTCTAAATCAATATCAAACAATTCTCCATACCAGCGTTGCCCTCCTCCTACTAGGGAAATTAAATCATTTTCATAAACATCCCGGTAATCATAATCAGTTACGACTACATCTGGATTACTTGTAATTAAAGGGGCATTTTGTATTCTAAGAGGCAGTACATTTGGATTTACATTGATGAAATAATAGGAAAAATCCGAATAAACATTTCTTTTCTGATCAAACTCGACCGTTCCATTGGGAAACCACTGATGTGGGCCACTACCATAAAACAAAAGATAATCCTGATCATTAAAAACACCATCAGCTTCCCCATTAATATAAACGGCTACTTGCGCTAAATCGTCAATTCTAGGAATTGAATTTAACTCAGGCATCATTCCCTCGCCATTACCATAAATATGCAGTTGGGAAGGGTCTAAAGTCGTAACATCAATTCCAATAGATGAAAGAAAGCTTTTATCCAACTTGTAAATCCCATCGCGTGAAACAGCAATTTTATACCAAAAACCTGACCCATCCTGCAAAACAGAATTGGGGACAAAGTCTTTTAAATAAGATTGAGATGCTTCCTTTGGAGTAATTTTAACATCAAATCGCTGAATTCTATGAATCACCTTATCGACTTTAATAAAAGGAATACTAAAGATTACTAAGAATGCCTCTTTTCCTGCCTTTGTTATTTTCGTGTCTAACTGAATATCATCAGATACAAAAACGGAGAAACGCTCTAAAAATGCAACTTCAGCTGCTGAAGCAGGTGAGGTACTATAATTAATTAATTCAGCTGAATACCTATCGTTTTTTAATGGGATAGTATGGTAAAAAACAGGGTTGACATTATCCAATGATTGACCTTGAATAGATGGTATATATATTGATTCTTCGTTGTATTTAATAGATAAAGGATCGGACCAAGGAATCTCAATCGTAAAAACTTGAGAAAACCCATTTGAACAAAAGAAAAATAAAAAGAAAGAATAAAAACAAAGTACCTTCATGCGAAAACAAAATTAACAAGTATTAAGTTTGAAAAAACGCATTGCTATTTTATTTATTTGATTTTATTTACGATATTTGTAACCTAGAATAATAAAAATCGTATTGAACGACGTGGTACAAAGTAATAGAACCTTTATAACATCAATATTTCATAAGCTAATTTTATTAGCGTCAGTGATATTCGTCTCGCACAATGTTTTATTTGCGCAAGACCCAACATTTACACAATTTTATTCAAATCCATTATATCTTAATCCTGCCTTAGCTGGTTCAACTGGTTGTCCAAGGATTAATATGAATTACAGAAATGAATGGCCGCAATTGACAGGAAATTATGTTACCTATTCGGCATCATTTGACACCTATTCAAAAGACATCAATGGAGGCATAGGTTTAATGGCTACCTATGATCAGCAAGCTGAGGGGACCATCTCAACAACCATGCTTGGCGGTATATATTCCTACAACCTTAAAATCAATCGAAAAACATCCTTGATGTTTGGTGCTCGAGCAGCTTATTATCAGAAATTTTTAGATTGGAATAAACTTACATTCGGTGATATGATCGATCCAAGAAGAGGATTTATCTATCAAACCAATGATATTCCAAGAGGTGGAAAACGTGGCTTTTTTGATGTTTCTGGTGGAGCAGTTATTTTCACCAAACAATTTTATGCTGGTGTAGCTGCCCATCACGCAAATCAACCAGATGAATCAATGATATTAGGTGAATCAAAATTGCCTGTTCGTCTAACTGCTCACATGGGGGGGACCATTCCAATAGGTAGAAGAGGTAGATATTCTGATGGAACAAGCATAAAGCCCGCAGTTATCTATCAATATCAAAACGGATTTCAAGAATTAAACATTGGAGCTTACCTAAATTACAGTTCTCTTAATATTGGAGTTTGGTACCGCAACAAAGATGCTTTTGTATTCATTTTAGGTGCAAAAACTGAAAAATTCAATATTGGCTATAGTTACGACTTAACTGTATCTAAATTAGGAAATGGATTAACTGGCGGTTCCCATGAAATTTCAATGCAAATCAATTTAAAATGCAAGAAAAAAGCAAAGAATTTTAGAAAGATTTCATGCCCATCATTTTAATAGTGTAACCAAATGAAAAAAATTAATTTTATTTTTGCTCAAAACAGATTACTTATGAAAATCTCAGACATTAAAAAAATTGGTGCTATAGCCCTTACAGTATTCTTCTTAGGGAGTTGTGCCCAAGATGAATCTACTTCCACAGGTTGGAAATATAACAAGACCGAAAATGGTGGATTTGAGAAAAAAGACTTCGAAGAACAGGAAACTGGACCAGGCTTAGTAATGATAGAAGGTGGTGTATTTACGATGGGCCGTTCTGAGGAAGATGTTATGGATGACTGGAATGCTCAAGCAAGTAAGAAAACTGTTTCTTCATTTTATATGGATCGTACAGAGGTTTCGAATTTTCACTGGTTAGAATACGTATATTGGATGAAACGTGTATATTATAAGTCTTACCCACACATTTACAAAAAATCCTTACCAGACACACTAGTTTGGAGAAATCCACTTTCATACAGAGAGAAATTTATTGATTATTATTTTAGACATCCTGCGTATAGGGATTATCCTGTTGTAGGTGTTTCATGGATTCAAGCGAATGATTTTTGTAAATGGAGAACAGATCGTGTAAATGAAGCGATCTTAGTTCGTGAGGGAATATTGAATTGGCATTTTGCAGACGGTGAATTAAATGAAGTTGCTTCAGCTAATGATCCAAAATATGCTGGAAAATTCCGTTCAGCTCCTGAAAACATGTTTAATACTGATTCTTATTTAGCTGGGCAATATAATCAAACTACGAAAGATGGTTATACTGTAACGACTGATCCTAAAGGTGAATTTAAAGATAAAAATAAAAAAGACGTGCCAAGGGATCCATACATGTTAGATAACTATGATCCAGTTTACGCAGTTAAGGATGATCCATCGAATCCTAAGTCTGCCATTTACAGAGGTAAACGACAAGTAAGAATTGAAGATGGTATTCTACTTCCTAAATACAGATTGCCAATTGAAGCTGAATGGGAATTTGCTGCAAGTGGTTTATTAGGGAATTTGGATCCAAATTCAGAAAACATAGACGAAAGACGAATTTATCCTTGGGATGGACATTATGTTCGTAAAGATGAAGAGCAATTCCAAGGGTCAATTCAAGCCAATTTTACAAGAGGAAGAGGTGACCAAATGGGTGTTTCTGGCGCTTTAAATGATGGGGCTGATGTTACGTGTCGTGTAGATGATTTTTGGCCAAACGATTACGGATTATACAACATGGCTGGAAATGTATCTGAATGGGTAATGGATACCTACCGCCCACTTTCAAGTGAAGTAACAGATGAGTTCATGCCATTTAGAGGAAATGTTTATCAAACAAAATTACTTGTGCCTGATGGACTTTATGACAAACAAGTGAAAGCATCTGAAAATATTTATGATGTATATGGAATGAAGGAATTCGTGAATGAATATGCACGAGTTAAATACCTATCAATGACTAATAATCCGCTTGATTTATCAACTAAATTCCAAAATAATTATGCAGCTCAACAGGCTGCAAACACAAAGAAAGCGATTGATTTTACAACGGGAAGTTTTGCCTATATTATTGGTGATACTGTTACACTTACTGCAGACACCGTTCTTCTAAATCAAAGTAAATTACCAATAAACTGGGTGATTAACGGGACATTTGTAGGTGGTACCACCAAATCTGATCCCATTGTGAAAGTAATATTCAATACGGTTGGTACATTTACTGTTAAACTTACGCAAGGCCCAATAAGTGAAGAGAAGACTAATTTTATTACGATTGTAAAAACGGCCCAAGAGCTGAAAGGATTCGTAAATACTGTTAGTAGTCAAACCAAAATCAACTCGAATCAGGATAAGCGTAAATATCAATTCAATAGTCCAAGCAATACGTATTTAGCAAATAGTAGCCAATACACTTTGAACGACAGCATACAATTTGCAGTATTGGATGATATTAATGCCTTGATGGATACTGCTATCTTCTTGTATAACAAAGGAAATACGATTAAAGCATCGGCATATATTGAGCAAGCGTTATTCGGAAATGCGAACAATTCAGTAACACCGCTAGATTTTAGAAAGAATTATGATGAAGATACTGATCCTTTAGGAATAGGTGTACATTATTTTAAGCTTGATGATGACGGGAAACCAGAAACTGATCCTACTACATTTAATATATTCAAAGATGATTATTTAGAATTCAGATTTAAGAATTATAAAACAGATCCAACTATTTCTACTTGGTTATTAACGTTAAGAAATGGCTTAAGTGAGTTTATTGTGGAAAGCCGTGGTAAGCAACGATGGAGAAATGTAACGGAAGAAGAAAACATTGGACGTTTAAATTACCGTAAAGATGATTATATTGATTATTTAGATGGTGATTTAGAGTCTTCTATATTTTATAATGATAAGCAACGAAAAGAGGACATCAACAGTGGTAAAAGAGATGCTTCACAGGTTGTTTACCAAAATGAGCACGAGAACTTCGATTTAGAAGGAAAGTCAATAAATAAAGGTATCAATGGCTGGCCAACAACCTTAATTTCCGATAAATCAAAAGTTTATAAAGGAGGTTCATGGGCTGATAGAGCCTACTGGTTATCATCTGGAAATAGAAGATTCTTAGATGAAGACAAATCTTCTGCCATGATCGGCTTCCGATGTGCCATGGATAGAGTCGGAAGTTCCAGACAAAGTATAAATGAGAAAAAACGAAAATAATTTATAAAGTATTAAAGCCTCTTTCACTAGGGGCTTTTTTATGATAGTATGAATCTATTTAATCTCTTTTACGAATCTTCAGGTGCTTGTATTGATACACGATCAATAAAAAAAGATTGTCTATTTATCGCCCTTAAAGGGAATAATTTCGATGGAAATGATTACGTCGAGATTGCGCTAAAGGAAGGCGCGAAGTATTGTATATCAGATCGGTTATCTAGTTGTAACAACACCAACATATTTTACACAGAAGACTCCCTCCTATTTTTACAAAATCTTGCTCTACAACATCGTAGAAAGTTTAACATCCCAGTACTTGGCATAACAGGAAGCAATGGAAAGACTAGCACCAAAGAACTAATAAATGCTGTCTTAAAAGAAAAATTTGAGGTGCTTTGTACTGCTGGGAATTTCAATAACCACATTGGAGTCCCTTTAACACTACTAAACCTTAACGCAAACCATGAAATAGCTATCATTGAAATGGGCGCGAATAAACCAGGCGACATTGCTGAACTTTGCGCAATTGCTGAACCAAGTCATGGCGTAATAACAAACATTGGGAAAGCCCATTTAGAAGGATTCAAAGATATAAATGGAATAATAAAAACCAAGAGAGAGCTTTATTCGTGGGTGAGCCTCACAAATCTAGGCGTACTATTTTATAATACAGACGATAAAGTACTCACCGAAAACCTACCAAACAATACCCAAAACATATCCTATGGCACCAGCGAATCCAGCGATATTATTGGAGAACTTATCGCATTAAATCCCTTGGTTAATTTACGTTATTCGCATGATGATTTCCAATCAGATAACGTACAAACTCAACTAATCGGAAAATACAACTTCTATAATTTCCTATGTGCTATAAGCATTGGTGTCTTTTTCAAGGTAAAAGATGAAAATATAATAAATGCTATAAGTGATTACGTATCTACTAATAATCGCTCTGAAGTAGCGAAAACCGCACATAACACCCTAATTATAGATTGTTATAATGCCAATCCCAGTAGTATGGCATCTGCATTAGAAAGCTTCGTCATGATTCCTCATGAAAGTAAATTAGCAATCATTGGAGACATGTTAGAACTTGGAAGTGAAGCTAAAACAGAACACGAAAAAATAATTAAGTATTGCGAGGCGAACAAAATTAGCTACCTCAGTGTTGGTGAAAATTTTGCTACTGTAAATTCAATCAAGGAAAGTAAATTTTTATCAAGCGTCGAGCTAATTTCTTTTTTAACAAGCTCTCCGCTGAAAAACAAGCTGATTTTATTAAAAGGGTCTAGAGGAATTGCATTGGAGAAATTAGTGCCTGTATTGTAAATTCAGGATTTTAGCTTAAGCCCCATATTGCATAAGGAACCCCTTTAAGAAAGGATCAAGATTACCATCCATAACACCTTCAACATCGGAAGTTTCTATACCAGTACGGACATCTTTCACTAATTTATAGGGTTGCATGACATAATTGCGAATTTGAGAACCCCATTCAATTTTCTTTTTACCAGCTTCAATTTCATTTCGTTTTTCAAGACGCTCGCGCAATACCAATTCATATAATTGAGAACGAAGTAATTGAAGTGCCTTTTCCTTATTCGCTAATTGCGACCTAGATTCCGAATTTTCAATAATAATTCCAGAAGGAGCGTGACGTAAACGCACAGCTGTTTCCACTTTATTTACATTCTGCCCACCAGCACCACCGGACCTAAACGTTTCAAAACTAACATCAGCTGGATTAACATAAATCTCAATATTGTCATCGACAAGAGGATAAACGTATACAGAAACAAAGGATGTATGACGTTTAGCATTTGAATCAAACGGAGAAATACGCACAAGACGATGAACACCATTTTCGCCTTTCAAATATCCAAAAGCGAATTCGCCTTCAAACTCAATCGTAACTGTTTTTACACCAGCGACATCACCTTCTTGAAAATTCAACTCTTTTAATTTGTGGCCTTTTTTTTGTCCCCACATCATATACATACGCATGAGCATAGAAGCCCAATCGCAACTTTCTGTTCCCCCAGCGCCAGCCGTTATTTGAACAACTGCACTAAGCGCATCTTCTTCACCAGAAAGCATATTTTTTAATTCTAATTCCTCTACTCCATTTTGGATTTCAGCATAGATAACATCTACTTCCTTTTGTTCTGCAGCGCCTTCTTTAACAAATTCCAATAACACTTCAATATCCTGAGCGGCGCTACTCAATCGATCAAAATTTTCAACCCAATACTTTAAACCGCGAATTATTTTCATTTGCTTTTCCGCTTTTTTGGGATCATCCCAAAAAATTGGATCTTGCGTTCGTAAATCCTCCTCACGTAGTGATTGCCTTTTTTCTTCTATTTTCAAATACAATGAAATCTCATCAATTCGTTTTAACAAATCCTTATATTGCTCGTTCGTCATACCGCAAAAATAATTATTCTTTACAGAAGAGAAGAGATATAAATATTCCTAGTAAGATATTAGAAAAAAAATTATCTTTGAGAAAAATTAAAAGATGAACATACCAGCAGATTTAAAATACACAAAAGACCACGAATGGGTTAAAATTGAAGGAGATATTGCTATTGTAGGCATCACTGAATTCGCACAAGGAGAGTTAGGTGA
Source organism: Chryseobacterium gleum (assembly GCA_945877045.1). GTDB lineage: Bacteria > Bacteroidota > Bacteroidia > Flavobacteriales_D > Crocinitomicaceae > UBA952. Next base: position 2,396 of record CAMCQW010000025.1, on the reverse strand, counting down.
TATTGTCTATGTAGAAATAGAAACAGAAGGAGAAACATTGGAGAGAGAAACAATTTTCGGATCAATAGAAGCTGTAAAGACCGTTTCAGATTTATTTATGCCATTAAGCGGTGAGATTCTGGAATTAAATAGTGCGTTAGAGGCTAATCCAGAACTAGTAAATAGTGATCCTTATGGTGAAGGATGGATGGTTAAGATAAAAGTTTCGGATGTTGGTGAACTAGACCAATTACTTAAAGCGGAAGAATACAGTAGTTTACTACACTAAAAAATAATTTAAATAAAAAGGCGCTATTAGCGCCTTTTTTATTTACCATTAAATCATAATTCGCTTAAATATCAATCTTAGCGTACTTAGCATTTTTCTCAATAAAATCCCTTCTTGGCGGAACATCATCCCCCATTAGCATAGAAAATATTTGATCACATTCGGCTGCGTTATCAATAGTTACTTGGCGTAATGTTCGAGTTTCAGGATTCATAGTAGTATCCCAAAGTTGCTCAGCATTCATTTCACCAAGACCCTTGTATCGTTGTACACCAACAGACGATTCCGTTCCGCCACCTTTGAGATCTTGAATTAAACGATCACGTTGGTCCTCGTTCCAAGCGTACTCTGACTTTGTTCCTTTTTTAACTTGATATAAAGGAGGCGTTGCGATATAAATATAACCATGCTCAATTAATTCCTTCATAAACCTAAAGAAGAAAGTTAGAATAAGTGTTTCAATATGCGATCCATCCACATCGGCATCACACATAATGATTATTTTATGGTATCTCAATTTTTCCATATTGAGTGCCTTAGAATCCTCTTCTGTTCCAATACGGACACCGAGTGCAGTGTACATATTCTTGATTTCTTCGTTCTCAAAAATTTTGTAGTGCATAGCTTTCTCCACATTCAAAATCTTACCTCTAAGCGGCATAATGGCTTGAAAATGCCTATCTCTTCCTTGCTTAGCCGTTCCACCTGCAGAATCGCCCTCTACAAAGTAAATTTCGCATAGCGCGGGATCCTTCTCGGAGCAATCTGCTAATTTACCTGGTAAACCCGATCCAGTGAGCACACTTTTACGTTGCACCATCTCACGAGCCTTTCGAGCGGCATGTCTTGCGCGCGCCGCCAAGATAACTTTCTCAACAATCAATCGAGCTTCAGCAGGATGCTCTTCTAAATAGGCAGAAAGCATTTCAGAAACAGACTGACTAACAGGAGCAGTTACCTCCCTATTTCCTAATTTAGTTTTTGTTTGACCTTCGAATTGTGGCTCTTGAACTTTCACAGATAAAACAGCCGTTAAACCTTCTCGGAAATCATCCCCATCAATCTCTATTTTTTCTTTTGCAAGAATACCAGAATCAGTAGCATACTTTTTCAAGGTATTTGTTAATCCCCTTCGAAAACCTGACAAGTGAGTCCCTCCTTCATGTGTGTTGATATTGTTTACATAAGCTTGAATGTTTTCGGTGTAAGACGTATTATATGTTAATGCTACTTCCACTGGAATCCCTTCACGTTCCCCCTCAAAATAGATAACATCAGCAATTAATGATTCTCTATTACGATCCAAGTATTGCGCAAACTCACGTAAACCACCTTCAGAAAAGAAAGTTACGACCGCATGAACTCCATTTTCATCCGCATGACGCTTATCAGTAAGTGTTAGTGTTATACCTTTATTTAAAAAAGCAAGTTCACGCATACGTGCTGCAAGCGTATCAAAGTTATACTCCGAGTAATCAAAGATTGTTTTATCGGGCGTGAAAGTTACCTCCGTTCCATTTTCAGTTGACTCTCCAATCACCTTAACATCATAAAGTGGCTTCCCAATATTATACTCCTGCTGAAATATTTTTCCCTCGCGCTTAACTTTTACAGAAAGATGTTCCGACAATGCATTAACACACGAAACACCTACGCCGTGCAAACCACCAGAAACTTTGTACGTATCCTTATCGAATTTACCACCAGCATGCAGGACAGTCATAACTACTTCAAGTGCCGACTTTTTCTCTTTTGTATGCATGGCGGTTGGTATTCCACGACCATTATCAATAACGGTTATTGAATTATCTTCGTTGATATAGACTACAATTGAATCACAATAACCTGCTAAAGCCTCATCAATTGAATTATCGATAACCTCATACACAAGGTGGTGCAAGCCTTTCATCCCTACATCACCGATGTACATGGCTGGTCTTTTTCTAACTGCCTCTAAGCCTTCTAAAACCTGAATATTATCTGCTGAATAATTATCCCTACCTTCTTCTGTCATTGTTATTTTATTTCGTTAAAAATCATTTATATTTTAATAACAAAAATACAAATTATAAGCTTATTTTAAGTGAAAAAAAAACACTTAAAACCCTTAACTTATCAACAAAATATG